>NZ_JBSAXF010000028.1:0-70109 GCF_053427845.1 Burkholderia sp. AW49-1
GAACCGTCTTTTTCAGCTCGTCAACAACTTTCTGAACTACTTCGTTGCGACGGCTGGGGCTCAACTTCGTGTGCGCCGGGGTTCTACAACCCATACTCGAGCGCACCGCTTCCCTTCCTCTCCCGCGCCGCGTTGCCGTTAGCGCGAAAGAGGCGTGATTCTAAGCACCCGCCTCGACCTCCGCAACCCTTTTGTGAAAATATTTTGAAAAAGCCCCCGTGCGCGGCAGCGCACGGGGGCTTCGGCCTGACGCCCTGCATACCGCATGCTACGCAAGGAGCCCGCGACGAATCCGGGGCGAGTCCTTCTTTCCTCCTATCCTATACAGCAGATTGAATACGCCCTCTGTTCAACCGCGCTCCGTATTTGCCTCGCGCCGGACACCACCCCACGGCACAAACAAGAGAGCGCACGTCGTCGAGTATCATGCCGCGATCGAACAACGCACTCATACCGACGATGGACAGCACCACTCAATCCGGCGACGCCGATCTCCGCGATGAATACGCCGCGCTGCGCGAGCGCGCCGTCATGCTCGAAGAGCAGGTCCCGCCGCTCCTGCAACGCATCTCGAATGTCCTGCCGCGCATCAGCGGCGTGTCCGACCTGGCGGACGAGCATCGTGAACGACTCGTCGGCGCGCGCAACGCAGCGATGGTCTCGATCGAAAACTATCAACAGGCGATCCCGTTCCTGCAAACGGCTGACTCGATCATCGAGCAGCTCGACAAGACGCCCGAGCGCGACGAAGACATCGACTGGCGCGAATCGCTGCTGCAGCGACTCGACGAACTCATCGACGTCGCGGTCGTGATGATCGACGATGCGCAAGGCTATTTCGAACAGGCAGCTGCCTGCGATCTCTCCAGCGTACCGAAGTCCATTCTCGAAGACTGAGCATCACGACCGAGAAGCGCGCGGTGCATCGACTCCATATATGTTGCGCACGCCAACTGCGCCGTACATACCGACCGGCTGTCGCTGGTCGACACCTCGCCGTCGACGGCCCAACACATCTCCCGAAAAAGCTCACCTTTCCGTCACGGGTTCACGGACATCGGCCAGCCGCGGCCCGTGACTAGAGCGTATCGAGAACGATCGTCTCGCCGACGATCGGCACACGGATATACCCGCCTTCCGCATCGCCATATGCGTGCGCGTTTCCGTCGATCACGTATTGCGCAGTCAATGCGCACAACGTCGCGTCCCGCGCGTCGACCGATCGAAGTGTCGACACGTCGATCCCGAGTTTGGTCAGCAATTGCCGGCGCTGGTTGCGTTTCTGCTTCGCCGACGCGATCGCCTTGCCAAGCAACGCGCAGGTAATCGCGTACGGATAAGTCTCGAAGCTCACGCGCCCGCCGGCATAGCGCGCGTCGGTCAGCAGCGGATAGGCGTCGGCCAGCGCGCGGTAGACGCGCTCTCCCGTGAACATCCAGTCGAAGAAGCCCGACGCGCTGGCCACGGCCTGCTCGCGCGATGGCGTCGGGAAACACGAGATCCGTTCACGCGCGAGCGCCTGCTCGGCAGCCCGGCGTCCGCTGCCCGTCCACCAAAGGCTCGGTGCGTCGACGCCGACCGCCACCACGTCATGCTCGATACACAGCGAAGGCAGCGCTTCGGGCGCGATCCGCTCCTCGCGGCAAACGATCGTCGCGCCGCGCAGGATCACGAGATCGCATCGCTTCTTGTCGCCGCCCACGTCGACGCCCGCCACCGCGGGCAACGACCGCGCGACTGATCGGGAGCGGGATCGGGGTGCCTGCATGGCTGTGCGTCAGTCCGCCGGCCGCGCGTCATACGCGGCGTCGAAGATCCCTTCGAGGCACGGATGCACGCCGCGCATCCGGTCGACGACCGACTTCGCCCAGTCGAAGTACGCCTGCTTGCGCTCGAGGGGCCAGTCCGCGGGTGGATGCCGCGCGATGTCACGCAGGTTGCAGATCTTGTCGGCGAGCTTCACGAGCTTTGCGCGCCGGCTGATGGTCGCCGCATGCTCGACCTGCACGCGCTTGCGCTCGTCCTTCGGCAACGACTTGTCGTCGGTGACTTCCATCACGATGTCCGCGACGTCCTTGCCGAACAGCCGTAGCAGTTCCTGCTCGGTGGTCTCCGTATCCTCGATCGTGTCGTGCAACACCGCCGCCACGATCACGCGCTCGTCCTCGATGCCGGCTTCGTTGGCCAGCACGGCGGCCAACGCGATCGGATGGTTGATATACGGCGATGCCTCATCGTCCTTGCGCCGCTGATTGCGATGCTTGTCCGCCGCGAACGCGATGGCAGCTACCAGCTTGTTCATGTCGATCCCTCGTGTGGCCGGACCCGCGACCGGCTGAACCGGTCACGTGCGTTTCGGAACCGCACATACTACCTGTACGCGATGACCATTCCCACATATCGGAACATCGGGCCGCGCGCCGTCATGCGCCGGCCGCCTCGCGCTCCAGCCCCACCACGTTCACCTGCGCGCCGAACACATCGCGCACGAGCGGCAGCAGGTGATCGTGGTGCGTCAGAAACAGCACCTGGGTTCGCGTCGACAGATCGCGCAGTGCCTCGAGTCCCGCCTTCGCGCGCGCATCGTCGAAGTTGATGAACAGATCGTCGGCAACGAACGGCAGCGCGGTCCTGCTGGCGAGTTGCAGTTCGAGCGCCGCGATCCGCAGCGCGAGAAACAACTGGTCGCGCGTTCCTTCGCTCAAGCCGGCGACCTCGACCGACGCGCCCTTCGTGCGTCGCGCGTACAGCGCGGGCGGCGTCCGTTCGGTGTCGACGGTCAGCCGCGCGAATTCGCCCAGCGTCAACCCCGCGAAAATCTCGCCCGCGCGGCGCAGCATCGGCCCCTGCTTCTGGTCGCGATAGCGATCGGTCGCCCACTTCAGCAGACGGCTCGCGGTCGCTGCTTCCAGATATTGTTCAGCCGCGTCGCCCATCGCGGCCAGCGCTTCCTGCCGCTTCGCCTCGGCCACGGCCGCGTTCGCCTGGCCGTCGATCGCGCCGAATGCCTGCTGGGCGACGACCTGCTGTTGCGCGAGCGCGTTCAGGCGCGTGCCGATGTCGCCAAGCGACTGCTTCACCGCTTCGAGATGCGCGGGCACGTCGGCGATGTCCTGTTCCGCGACCTCGGCCTCGACGGCCGGCTGGGATAACCCGTCGCCGTCGCGCACCAGTGCCTCCTTCGCGGCGTCGACGGCCTGTCGAAGCTGGCGCTGCCGATCCGATCGTTCGGCCAGCGGCAGCGCCGCGTCGATCGACGCGACGCCGGCCAGTTGCAGCAACGGCTGAATGCGTGCGTCCGCACCCGCCACCACGGCGACCGCGTCGGCGACCTTGCCGTCGGCCTGCCGCACTGCGTCCTCGGCACGATCGATCGCACGCGCGGTTTCCCGCGCGGCCGCCACGCGCATCGTCAATCGGCGCGCTACGTCCAGCCAGTCGCCGCTCGCCAGCCATTCGGGTTCGAGCGCTTCGGCCAGCCGCCGGGCGCCGGCCTCGAGCGCAGCCAGCTCGGCACGCATCGCGGCAATCCGGTTGCGCGGCGCATCGGCGTCGGCCAGTTCGTCCGTCACCGCGTTCGCGAGCTCGAGCGCCCCTTCCGCCGCAGCCAGCGTCACCGCATTCGCGGACAGCTTCGCGTCGGCGAGCGCATCGCGCCATTGTGCTTGCCACGCATCGTAGGCGGCCTGGGCGTGGCCGGCGCGCGAACGGGCCGTCGCGCATCCGCGTTCGGCTTCGCGCGCGCGGTCCTCGAGGCTGTCCTTCTGCGCAAGCGTCTTCTCCGCCGACTGCACGAACGTCTCGGCGATCGCGATGAGTGCCGCCAGCCCGTCGGCGTCGCCGCCGCGGGAAACCAGCCGCAGCGCCGAACGCAACGCGGCTTCCGCGCCGGCGCGTGCATCGCGGATCGTCGCGAATTCGCGGCGCTGGCGGTCAAGTTCGAACTGCGCGGCAAACACCGCGTCGCGCTTCGCGAGCCAGTCGCCCATCGCCGCCAGCGGCATGCCGGGCACGCCTGCCGTCGTCGCCAGCTCGGACCACGCGTCGCGATGCACGGTGAGTTCGCGTTCGCGCTCGTCCATGGCCGCCTGCCGGCGCATCAACACGGCACGCGAGGATTCGACCTGTTGACGCAGTGATTGCAGCGTCGCCGCCGCCTGCGTGGCGCCGAGCTGCACATCGACGAGTTCGTCTGCAAGTCGAATCGCATCGTCGACGGCCGGCGCGCCCGTTGCCAGATCGACCACGCCGTCGCGGATGTCGCCCCACGCGCAGTCGCGACGCGCGCGCGCCGCCAGCACCTCGGCGGTCGTGACGACCTTGTGCGTCTCGGCGAAATGCTTCTCCTGCAGTTCGAGCCGTTCGTATTCTTCCTGCGCAACGTCCCGTGCATCGCGTGCGGCGGCCGCCGCGCTCGAGCGCTCGCTGGCTTCGTTGAGCAGCGCACCGAGCCGCGCCGCCGACGGCACGTCGAGCACACGCAGCGCGTCGACCGGCTTGCGCCACTGGCCGAGCGCATCGAGCGCGTCGTCGAGTGTGCGCTCGGCGGCGGAAATATCGCGCTCGAGCGCGAGTTCGCGCTGGCCGCTACCGCGAAAGCCCTGTGCGTCGACAAGCGCGGCACGAAGCACTTCCGGCACATCGACGGTAGCCAGACGCGCGAGTTGTTCCTGCGCCTGCACGAGTTCCTGCATGCGTTCGTCGAGCGATTCGCGCGCGCCGGCCAGCGCCTGATGCAGCGCGCCGTGGTCGCGCAAGAGGTTCGCGACCGTCTTCAGCGACAGCGCGGTCGGCAGTGCCGCGCGCAGCGACGCTTCGTCAACCGGCCAGCCAAGCTGCGCGGCCGCGGAGCCCGCGGCGGTCAGATGCCGCTCCACGTCCGCGCCGAGCAACAGCAGATCCTGCGCGTGATTCATGCATGCGCCGCGCAATCGGTCGAGCGCTTCGATGTCGCCTTCGAGCGCCTGCGCGTCGACATCCGGCTCGATGGCATCGCGCGCCTGCCGTTTCGCGAGCAGGTCCGCACGTCGCTCCTCGAGCACCTTCTGTTCCGCAGCGAGATCGCCTTGCGCTTTCAGCAAGTCGGCATACGCGGTCGGCGGCAGCTCGACGACGGTACCCAGTTCGGCAAGCGCCGCTTCCTTGATCGTCAATTCCTTCAGGTATGGCGCCAACCGCCGCACACGCTCGAGCTTCGAGCGCAGCGCTTCAAGGCGGCGTTGCTCCACGCGCGCGTGCTCGATCTCCTGCTCGACCGCATCGCGCGCCTCCTTGCGATCGACCCAGTCGCGCGTGCGCACCTGGACCGCCTTCAGTTCGCCGACGGCATCGTTGAACGACGTCTCGGCCTGCGCAAACGCGCTGCCGCTGCGTCGCGGCGCCCACAGCTCGCCCACACGCGCGTCGAGCTCCTCGCGCACGGGCCCGAGCGTGCCGACACCCGCCGCCGATTCGAACAGCACCTGGCCGAGCTTGTCGGACGCATCGAGAATGCTCCGGCCGCCATCGACGAGCCGCCCATGATCGAGCCCGTACATCTGCTCGAAAAACTCGCGCGTCGCGCCGTCGAGGATGGCCGCGAGATAGTCGTCCGGCAGCTTGTCGTCGGCGGGCGTGCGCAACGGGCTGCGCCCGCGGGCACGATGAAATGCGAGCGCGCCGGTGCCCCCCTCCAGCACGCCGCCGATCCGCAGGTCGGGCGTCGCATGCAGGAAGTCGAGCGGCGTCTGCAGTTTCATCCCGAACAGCAGTTCCGACACGGCCGTCCGGATCGTCGACTTGCCGGCCTCGTTCGGCCCCACGATCACGTGAAAATCCTGTCCCGCCGACGGAAAGCGCAGCGTCTCGTCGGTGAACTTGCCGTACTTGATCAGATCGAGCTGGCTGATGCGCATCGCTTATTCCCCCCTCGCCAGCCGCGCGAGCAACGCGGGACCGACCTGCTCGACCAGCGCCGTGAGTTCGCCCGCGCGCGCCATCGTCAGCAGCGGCACCTCTTCCTTCACGTCGCTGCGCACCTTGCCGACGAACGGCTTCAGGTCGCGTTCGAGCAGCGCGAGAAAATCCGGATCCTGCGCGGCGTCGGCCAGGATCTGCTTCAGATCCTCCAGCGCCTCGAGCTGCTCGCTCTCGCCCTGCGGCTGCTCGGGCGCGGATGTCGCGAGACGGACCTTCTCCAGCCACAGCCGTTCGTTGCCGATAATGCCGATCTGATTCAGCACCTCCGCGCGCAATTGCGGCGCACGGCCGAAGAAAAGACCGTGCGCGGGCGTGCGCCCCGTGACCGTCACGCGCACCGCGCGCGGCACGTGACCGTCGACGGTCAACAGCGCCTCCAGCGACTGGCCGATCTTTCTCGACAGGTCGGCGACCGTGAAGCAATCGGATGCGTCGACCGACAGGGCTTCCCAGCGCAGCACGTCGAGGTACAGGCGCTCGACCTGCGTGCGCCCCTGCTCGACCGTCACGAGCACCGCGCCGCGGCGGCCCGTCTCGCGGATATGGCGACCCTGCAGGTTGCCGGGAAACACGACGGTCGACGGCCCCGACCATTGCTGGAACTCGTGCACGTGGCCGAGCGCCCAGTAGTCGTAGCCCTTCGCGTGCAGTTCCGCCAGCGTGCACGGCGCATAGTTCGCATGCGCCGCATAGCCTTCGAGCGCGGTGTGCAGTACGCCGATGTTGTAATGCCCCGGCACGGGATCCGGATAGCCGGTCGCGAGATTGTCGACGACGGCCTTGTCCTTGAAGCTCTGCCCGTGCAGCGCGACGTCGAATTCCGGCAGCCGATGGGTTTCCGGCTTGCGATGGCCGAACACGGTGACGTTGTCGGGCAAGGTCAGCTTCTTCGTCATCTCGCTTTCGGCATCGTGATTGCCGCCGAGCACGAATGCGCGAATGCCGGCCTTGCGCAGGCGGCCCATTTGCTGGCCGAAGAAAATGCCGGTGTTGTGGTCCTTCCAGTCGCCGTCGTACAGGTCGCCGGCGATCACGAGGAAGGCGACCGCCTCTTCGATCGCACGATCCACGAGCTGCCGCAGCGCCTCGCGCGACGCGTTGCGCAACTGCGCGGCCGGCGCGTCGGGATACGCGCTCAGGCCGTGCAACGGGCTGTCAAGATGAATGTCTGCCGCGTGGATGAACTTCACGAAGATTCCTCTGTTTCAGGACGAAGGGGCGATGTCGACAAGCATTGTGCGCCGTCGAGCGACGCAACGCGGGCGAGGTACGAACCGGACCGTCGCCGTTGCATCATCGCGATCCAACGCTCGTCCGGGCGATGATGCCACCTGTCGCCAGCGGGTCGGGATGGTACCTGAAAGCGGGTGTCGGGAAGGTGCGACCCGATGCCCTCAATCCGAGTTATCGCGCAGCCTCGACGAACCCGCAACCCCGAAACACGGTAGTCGCGATGCCTCGCATGGCCTTCCGAGATCCACGGCCGACGGCACCCTCGATGGTCGTCCCGTGCGCGTCACAGCACGCAAGCGGGCGCGAGAAGACGGAACAGGATGGTCATGATTGTGATGCCTCGGAATGTTATCGGACCACGCCGGGCAGGCCGGGGGCACTTCGGAGTCATCTGTCGTCACGATGCCGATCGGACATGCTTGCCTGAATCGACCGACGCCGCCCGAAGGTGGCCCGGAGACGGGGAGCCCCGCCATCTAAGCATGGCGGGCAGACATTGGGCAGAGGGTGCGCGGACCATCTGTTTCGATCCACGGCACACCAACGCGACCACGATGCGCGGCGCGCCCCAATGAAAAAAGCCCGGCCCGCATCGAAGCGGGCCGGGCCTCGGCGGGAAACGTATCGCTTACAGCGCGCCGCCTTGCGCCGACGCCGAACCCTTCACGCCGACCGAAGCGCCGCCCTGCACCGCGTTCGTCGCGCCCTCGAGCGCCTCGCCGGCCTTCGCCTTCGCGCCGCCGGCGACATCACCCGCCGTCGACACCGCGCCTTGCGCGTGGCTCTTTGCGGAGTTCGCGACATGCTTCACGTGCGACTTCGTCGCGTGCACGGCCGATGCCGCGGCATCCTTCGCCGAGCCGGCGGCCGAGCCGACTGCCTGCGTCGCGCCACCGACCGCATTGCCCGCTGCCGAGCCGACGCCGCCAACCGTCTTGCCCACGCCGTTCAGCGCACCACCGACGAGGTTGCCTGCGCCCGAACCCGAGCCCGCGGCATTCGCGCCTGCACCTGCCTGCACGCCCACACCACCGCCGAGCAGCGGCGTCTGGACTTGTGCACCGACGCCGGCGGAACCTTCCGCGCCCGTCTGCGCCGTTTGTGCGAAAGCAGCCGATGCGATTGCCGTCAGCGCGGCGCCAAGCAGAATCGTGCGAATCTTGTTCATGGTCATTCTCCCCAAAGACGTTGTTGCTGCGGGCCGCCTTCGTGCGGCTGGTCGCATGCCTCGCCGCGACGTGCGGCAGGTGGAGCTAATGTAGCCGCGCCAACGTCCAAAACCATCGAATTGCGGGGACTGTTACTTCAGTTGCAAATGCTGACGATTGACTCACACTGTTTGACAATCATCGTGCTCGGCGCGTGATTGGCGTCACTCGACGGCATGCATCGGCACATCGGGCACGAAGTATCGGCTAGCACTGAACACGACCATTCCTGTAGGCTTCCTGAATAACGTGTGTCGGCCAGCCGCCGGTGCAGCCAGACAACCAGCTTCTCGCGATCAGCACGTTGCCGCCGCCATCGACAATCGTGAACTGGCCCGTGCCGTGCTCGATCAGCGTCGTGTCGACGCCGAGCGGCCCAGCGCCGAAATTGCCGGGCTGCGCGGTGCGCATGCGGCGACTCGCGTCGATCGATACGGCACGCGACTTCAGATACGGCTTGTTCAGGAACGTGTCCCACGTGCCGCCCGGCAGCGGCACGGAATCCGTATCGGCCACGTACTTGTCGCGATCGGCATACGCGAGACGTGCGGCTTCGGCGATCAGATGTACGCCAGCGACGGTCGGCTTGCCACCGTCTAGATCGATCGCCGTCGGCTTCAGCGGTGTCAGGTCGAAGTTCTCGAGAATGCCGATCGGCGTTGTGCACGCAACGACGTGCGGTCCTATTCGATCTGGTTCGACTGGATCAGCCGCAGAATCCGACTGTCATACGGCGATTGAATGACTTCCGCGATACGGATGTCGGATGCGGCAGGATGCAGCGGATTCAACAGGAAGTTGTGCGCATGCGGCACGACGACGCTCGGGACGCGCAGCAAGGCGCTCGGCTGCGTATGCAGCCACTCGGTGCCGGCACTGCGGGTCCAGTCGACGTTCTCTCGCCAGTCGGCCGGCGCATCGCCATCCGCGATCTCGGCAACGTCCACCGATTCAGGCACCTCGATGCGAAGCAACTGGTATCCGCTCGGCAGTTGCGCGACGGTGGCGATTTCGAAGTGAACGAGCGTCTCGAGCAGCGCGAGCGCCGGATGCTCGGCGAGGTAGACGACGGGCTGCCCGGCAAAATGCCAGCGCCCCCCGGCCCGCAATCCGCCAACGCCTTTCAGGTCCGCGTAATTGCTGATCCGCCACAGCGTCGTCAAGCGAAGTACCCCTCGTCGATCTGCGTGAGGGCTTCTTCGACGAGTCGCGCGCCATGCTCGGTACTCGACATGTCGAGCGACGTGCGTCCGCCAAAGCGCTGGAGCCCGTTGCGCAGCCACGCCATCGCCTTGTCCTGGTCACCGAACGTGGCCGTCGCCTGCGCGACGATGCGCGCCAGCCGGATCGCCTTGTCGGACTCCTCAGGTGACAGGCGCTCATGCGCCTGACGGCGATGGCTCAGCGTGCGCCGCGGAATGATGAAAGCGAGTTCATCGGACTTCAGGCCACGTTCCGCCAGCCGGTCGATCACCGCGACGTCGACGCGCGCACTCGCCAGCTCGGCGAGATCGGCACCCGAACGCACGCGAATCGCGAGCAGTTGCTCGAGGATCGTGAACTCAGCCTGGCGCGGGTGCGCGAGGCCCGATGGATGAAACGCGATCGTGCTCATGGCTCCTCTCCGGCAATTTGCCCAATCATTATAGGCGTTTTGCCGAAGACGAGTGAATTCGGTCTTCAGCCGCCCGCGTGGCTCGCAGTTCCCGGTGGCGGCGAAACGGCCTTTCCTGCGCGCTGCGCGTGGTTGAAGATTCGCCGTGAAGCGGGAATTGTGAAATTCGCGGATATCCAATCGCCCGGTCACGTCGCGAAGTTGTCACGTAACAATTTTTCTGATGAATAACCATCGCCAAAGTGACGCGATGCTGCGACAACTGCAACCCGTGACCGCCCTCTGGCATGTCAACAACCATCAGACAAAACCCCGTTTCCCTCTGAATCGTTTACCCAGTTGCAATAATTATTCGCTGGAACGCGTATTTCCGACCGGTATCGCGATCGCTACGATGCAATCAACCGCTCAACGCATCAAGCGAAGCGCGAAATCTACGAAAACCGGAGGTCACCATGAAGTCGCTCATCTATGCAGTCGCCGCTGCCGCTGCCCTGTCCGCATCCCTTGGCGCATTCGCTCAGTCGAATCCGTCGGAACAACTGACGCGCGCCCAGGTCCGCGCAGAACTCGTCCAGCTCGAACAGGCCGGGTACAAGCCGGAAGTGTCCGACGTCCACTACCCGAATGCACTGCAGACCGCGCAGGCACGCGTGACGAACAGCGACGCAACGGGTTACGGCGCACAGGCTGCGGCCGGCGTGCGCACAGGCCGCGCGATCGCGGTCAAACAGAACGCTCGCGACCCGGTCTATTTCGGTCAGTAAGACGGCCGATTCGGCGCGCACCACGATACGCCCGCTGCCGACGAAACACCCCGCTCCCGTTCATCGGGGGCGGGGTGTTTCGCTTTCGCTGCATGCAACATGCGCGCTGCACGAAGCCCGACCCATGCGTGGGCGCGAGTCGGCCGCCGCAATGTGACCTTCACGCAGATCTCCGGCGTTGCGCATAGAATGGCCGCGTGGTCGGCGCCGGCCGAAGCGAACGCGAGCGAAGCCTCGACTCACCGGGCGTACCGCACTCGCTGGCCGATCCGATGCCGCACTCATCGCATTTTTCGAAAAGGAGCGGTTTCATGTCTCAAACATCCGGTTCCATGATCAAGTTTCGCCGTCCGGACGGCCAGGAACTGCAAGGCTACCTTGCCACGCCGGAAAAGACCGAAGGTGCACCCGCGGTCGTCATCATTCAAGAATGGTGGGGCCTGAATGACCAGATCCGCGGCGTCGCCGATCGCCTCGCGCGCTGCGGCTACATCGCGCTGGTGCCAGACCTGTATCGCGGCAAGTCGACGGTCGAGGAGGAAGAAGCGCATCACCTGATGACGGGCCTCGATTTCGGCGACGCGGCATCGCAGGACATTCCCGGCGCGGTGCAGTACGTGAAGACGCGCGCGTCGCGCGTGGCGATCACCGGCTTCTGCATGGGCGGTGCGCTCACGCTACTCTCGCTGCAGTTTGCCGATGCTGACGCCGGCGTCACCTGGTACGGCCTGCCCCCGCTCGACTACCTTGATCCGTCGAAGATCAAGGTGCCGCTGATGGGACACTGGGGCACGCAGGATGCGTTCTTCGCGATCGATCAGGTCGATGCGCTGGAAAAGAAACTGACCGACGCAAAGGTCGACGTCGAATTCCACCGCTATCTCGCGCATCACGCGTTCGCGAACGAAACGGCCGTCGGCCCGGGCCGCATCGGCGGTACGCAGTTCGATCCGGTGTGGTCGCAGATTGCGTGGGATCGCACACTCACGTTCTTCGGACGCACGCTCTGGGACAAGCAGCAGTAATACCGCAGCGGCTCTCCACCGCCGCTGGGCAGCGATGCACATGAAGCGAAACGCCACGGGCTTGCAGCCGTGGCGCTGTCGTTTACGGGATGAATTCGTGACGCGAGCGCCACGGCCTGCTCCGGAATACCTCACAGTTTCCAGAACCCCGCTGCGCCATTGCCATCAACTTCGGTATGCAAAATATCTGGCACGGCTGAACGGCGATTCATGAACTACGTTGCGAGTGCCGAATCATTCGACCCGGGACTCGTTGTCCGCCGTCGCTCACGACTCGCAGGAACCACGAAGCGCCGCCTCGTCGGCGGACAACATTTCCGGCACGCATTCGCGCAGGAAATCGACGAACGTGCGGATCTTTGCGTCGAGGTACTGGCGCGACGCATACAGCGTATAGACCGTCAGCTTCTGCAGACGGTACTCGGGCAACACGCGCACCAGCGCACCGCTAGCCAGAGCAGGCACCGCGGTCGACATCGGCAATGAGCCGATCCCGAGGCCGGCGCGCAATGCGGCGCCGAGCGCATCGGCGATGTTGACCTGGAAATCCGGCAGCGGCAGTTCGAACGTCTCGCGACCGTCGGGGCCGTCGAGATGCCACCGGTCGCGCGGAAAGATCGGCGTGACGATCTGCAGGCACGCATGCGATTCGAGATCGCGCACGGTGCGCGGCGTGCCCCGTTCCTTCAGGTATGCCGGCGACGCACACAGCACGCTGTGCACTTCGCCGAGCCGCTGCGACACCAGCCCCGAGTCGGGCAGCTCCGTCGTGCTCAGTTGCAGCGACACGTCGTAGCCTTCGTCGATGATGTCGGGCACGTGCTGCGACAGCGTGAGCTCGACGGCCACCGACGGATAGCGCTCCCGGTATCGCACCACCGCCGGCACCAGGTAGGCCTGACCGAAACTGGTCGTCGCATGCACATGCAGGCGGCCCGACGGCTTCGCCTGCGCGTCGGCCGCCTCGGCTTCCGCTTCGTCGATATAGCCGAGGATACGCTGGCAGCGGTCGAGATAGCGCTGTCCGGCGTCGGTCAATGCGATGCGGCGCGTACTCCGGTTGAGCAGACGGGTGCGCAGGTGCGTTTCGAGTTGCGCGACCGAACGCGATGCGTAGGCGGTGGTGATGTCCAGGCGCTGGGCCGCGCTCGTGAAGCTGCCCTCCTCCGCCACCCGGACGAAAATGCGCATCATCTGTAACGTGTCCATCGACATGTCCCCGGGATTGAAATCGCCTTGCAGCGGCGCCCGCCCCGGCACGTTCCGGTCTGGCGCGAATTGTGCGGAACAGTACCGCAGCGGTGCAGACGTGTCCAGTTTGCCGTGCGCCGCATCGGTGGGCGATCGCTCATGCGGCGCCGCATGTCGAAGGACGACCGGCACCGGATCGTTGCAGGCGGCATCGCGGCCTGCCGGGGCACACATCGCACGTGTAGCGTCGCGCTCAGAGCGGGTCGAAAGGATTGCTCAGCACGATCGTGTCGTCGCGCTCGGCGCCGGTCGTGATCATCGACACCGGCACGCCCGCAATCGCCTCGACGCGCGCAACGAAATCCTGTGCGGCACGCGGCAACGCCGCGCGCTCGCGTACACCCTTCAAGGTGCCGCTCCACCCGGCGAACGTTTCGTAGACGGGCGTTGCACGCGCCTGCGCATCGAGGCTCGCGGGCAGATGGTCGACACGTGCGCCGTCAAGTTCGTAGCCGACGCACAGCTGGATCGACTTGACGCCGTCGAGCACGTCGAGCTTGGTGAGCGCGAGCGAATCGATACCCGAAATCCGGACGGCCTGCCGCAACTGCGCGGCGTCGAGCCATCCGCAGCGGCGCGGCCGGCCCGTATTGACGCCGAACTCCTGCCCGCGTGCGCGCAGCGTTTCGCCGGTGGCGTCGTTCAGTTCGGTGAGGAACGGTCCACCGCCGACGCGTGTCGCGTATGCCTTGGTCACACCCAGCACGTGACCTAGTTTGGACGCGCCGAGGCCCGTGCCGGCCGCCGCGGCCGATGCAACGGTGCCCGACGACGTCACGAACGGATACGTGCCCCAGTCGATGTCGAGCATCACGGCCTGCGAGCCCTCGAACAAGATGCGCTCGCCGCGGTCGTTCGCGTCATTGAGGTCGGCCCACACGGGACGCACGAACGGCAGAATCTTCGGCGCGATGTCGACCAGCGTTGCCAGCATCGCGTCGCGCGAGCACTCCTCGAGCCCCAGGCCGCGAAACCATGCATTGTGGTAATCGACCAGCACGTCGAGCTTGTCGGCAAGCTGGCACGGCTCCGCCAGATCGGCGACCCGCAGCCCCCGGCGCCCAACCTTGTCCTCGTAAGCTGGCCCGATCCCGCGCAGCGTGGTGCCGATGGGTTCGCGACGCAGACGCTCCTGCGCCTGGTCGATCGCACGGTGAATCGGCAGGACCAGCGTGGCATTCTCCGCGATCGACAAATTGTCCGGCGTCACCGACAGCCCGAGCTGGGCCATCCGCCCGATCTCGGCCAGCAGCGCTTCCGGATCGAGCGCCACGCCGTTGCCGATCACGCCGCGCTTGCCGCGCACGATGCCGCTCGGCAACAGCGCGAGCTTGTACGTCTTGTCGCCGACGACCAGCGTATGCCCCGCGTTGTGGCCGCCGTTGTAGCGTGCGACGAGATCGGCCTGCGCCGCCAGCCAGTCCACGACGCGTCCCTTGCCTTCGTCACCCCATTGGGCGCCCACCACCACCACGTTCGGCATGCTCCATACTCCATGTGAGAAATCCAGACACTCATTCCGGCCGCATCGGCCGTTTGTGTGCCATATTGGCGGAGCAGGATTACCCGATCAAACGATTAAATCTGAGCAGTCGCGTGAGTTAATTTCACGCGAGGCGATACATGGCCCGACGACTTCCTCCATTGAATTCGCTGCGCGCGTTCGAAGCCGCGGCCCGCCTCGGCAGTTTCACGCTCGCCGCCGACGAGCTGTGCGTGACGCATGGCGCGATCAGCCGGCATGTTCAGCAACTGGAGGCATGGCTTGGCAGACCGCTGTTCGAGCGGCACAACCGGCGGGTCGAACTGACCGACGCCGGTCGCGTGTACCTTGCCGAGGTCGGTGCGTCGTTCGACCGAATCGCGCTCGCCACCGCGCAGCATTTCGGCCAGGGGCAGCAGCGCGTGCTGCGCGTCAGCGCGCCCGCGACGTTTTCGCTGCGCTGGCTCGTGCCGAAGCTGTCGTCGTTCCAGGTCGCGCATCCGGCCATCGAGGTTCGGCTGTCCACGTCGAACGAGCCCATCGAGAAGTTACGCGACAAGGTCGACCTGATCGTGCGCGGCGGCCCGCAGGCGATCGACGGATATGTTGCCGAGGAGTTTCTTTCCGAAATCCGGCTGCCCGTATGCGCGCCGAAGCTGCTCGAGGGCCGGCCGTTGCGTACGCCGGCCGATCTCGCCGGCTTCACGCTGCTGCATGCGGCGACGTATCCCGGTATGTGGCCCGAGTGGCTCGCGGCGGCCGGGCACGCGAATCTGGTGCCTAGGCATTCGCTCACGCTCGAGCATTTCTATCTGACGCTGCAAGGCGCGCTCGACGGCCTCGGCGTCGCAATGGGACCGATCGCGCTCGTCGCGGACGACATCGCCGAAGGCCGGCTGGTGCAGCCGTTCAGCGAACCGGCACTGCCGCCGTGGCGCTATTTCACTTACGTGGCAACTGCGCGCGCGGAAGACGAAGCCGTGCGGGCATTCAAGGACTGGCTGAAAGCAACGGGGAACGCAGCGGCGGACGCGCGGCGCTGACCAGGTCGGTATGTCGGCGACCAGTCGTCGCGCAATGCGCACCGGCTCGATTGGTGCGGGTTTCATGTGCCTTTGCGCGGAGCCGTATTGCTCGCGCATGATCGCTTTTCGCCTCGTGATTCATCCAGCGATCTGGCGCAGTCCGTAGGATTCCTATGAGACTTAACCAGCAGAATGGCGCGTGTCGTTCAAGGAGCGCAGGAAGACTAAACGCATCGGGTTGGCAATCACCTCACCGATAAACAAAGGATATCGAATCAATTGAGTCGAATATCACACCTCCATGGTGACCGGTTGCGCATCGCGTTTCAGCAGCAGAAACGACAAACCCCGGATCGCGCCGGGGTTTGTCTCGTGGGGGGGAACGCTTATTGGCTTGCGCCAGCGGCTTCGCCCGCCTTCTTCTGAGCGTTCTGCAGATTCTGCGGATAGTTCGGATCGTTGGCCGCCGGCTTGTAACCAGCGTCTTCGAGTTTCTTCAGTTCGGCGTTGTTCTTCGCGCGCGCTGCCTTGTGTTCGGCTTTGCGTTTTGCCCGTGCTGCCTTGCGTGCTTCACGCTTCGCCGCTTTCGCATCCGATGCGGATGCGGCCGGTGCGCTGGCGTCGGTCTGCGCGAATACGGGAGCAGCCGAGCCGAAGAGGAACGCTGCTGCCGTAGCAGCCAGCGTCAGTTTTTTGATCTGGATTCGCATCGCTGAACTCTCTTTTCTGATTGGTCACGGAGTGAAAGCACATCGAGATACCGCCCCTGCCCCTGGTCGGTCTTCATGTCGCGGTCAGGGCCTTTGCATCATAACCGCGTTGCAAAAAATGTGGCGCCATCATGCGGACATTGTTGGGAATACGCGTATGGGGACGTCGTATCGTCATGTGTCCCGCGCCGCTCCGCGTTTCGCAGGGGCCAGGGTGATGCATCGTGCTCGGGAATCACGCAACGCGCACGACCGCGGCAACCGCGTGACGAAGCGGATCGTTCCACCGATACGGTGCAGATTGCCGATGAAGATGAGATCGATTTCGGTGCTTTACGCACTCGCACGACGCCGACCGTTTCTCCCCTGGAATCGCTGCTCGCGCAACGCGATCGTCGCCTCATGAGCGGGATATGCAACGGAATCGCGAACCTGTGCGCCATGTTGTGATTCGTTGCCGCGCGAACGACGGTTCCTCCCATAAACGACCACGCTTCATTCTGTACCGAGCCTGCCGCATTCCCCGCACGTCGACACGATGCGAACGATCGGGTAACCGATCGTCGCACGCGCGGCTACCTGTTCAGTTCTATTCGTCGCCAGATGTGGGAGATGACGTTTGCGGGTAGAGACGACCTCCGCCGCTCAAGGTGAACGCTTCGATAGGCATTTGTTCACGATTGGCACGGGCACCACGCTAATGGTCGTATGAGCGAATGCGCGACGCTAGTCATCGTACCGACGTCGCGAAGAGTCTCGAGTCTATGCGGCAAGGACGGCGACACACCAGGCGCTGCGCGCGTGCCTTACAGCTTTTCCATCGGGTGATCGCATCTGGTACGGGGCGTCGCGCGCACGGTTTGTTCATCCGACGGACACCTTGTAGGTGAGCTTTTACAGGACGCGGTAACTTCCACCGGTGAGAATTTTCGGGATTCAAGTACGGGTTCGACGAGGGTGAGCCATATTGATGGCGCCAGCTTCACGTTCGAGGCAGCTGCCAAGATTGTTGTTATCTATCGGCGCGGTCGGCGTCTCGCTCGGCACAGCGATGGGTTTTCGTCGCGCCGGTCGGGACACGGTGGCAATTCCAATGCCGGTTCAAAGGTAGAAAACCGCGACGGAGAGTGACCGGTGCAAGAGCCAGTCCATTTCGTCTGTGCACGGGTCATCGAGCAGAAAGCCCCAGACAGACCAACACGTGACAGTCGAAGACTTTTCCACGGAAGCACCGACTCAGACGCTAAAAAAACCGCTTGAGAATGAATTACGATGATTTCTCACTGCCATGACGAGAACCGGCGGCACTCCCTTGTTGGCCGCAGCGGCCGTAGTCTGCGCGTAATCCCGGATGGGAAACATACCGCTGGGGGCCTTTTTCGATCCCATAGATGGGAACCTACGGACTGAAAGCGGGGATTTCCTCCCATAAGTTTCTACGTTTGAGTGTTTGTTAGTAGGTACTCACCTTCACGGGGAGCCTTGTCAGGGCTGGGACGCTTGCAAAATAAGGCCCAGATCGAGGGTTCCACAGGCCTTAGGCCCAGAATTGCTGTGCTCGTCGAGCCTCACAGGTTTGCTTTGGTAGCGGTTTATGGGGTTGCTTTTTCTGCACAGGCACACGTGTGTTTACATCTTTGGTAAACCACGTTTACTTCTTTAACTACTTTTAGACGGCTCAAAGCCTTGTCTGACAAGGCTTTGACAGGTGTTCGGTACCCATTCATGGGGGCACAGGCGGAAGGATATGGGGTTTAAGGTCTGTGGATTTGGGGAATCGGGTACCGCGCTGTGGGAAATGGCGGTTGTGGATATGGGGCACGCGTAGCCTGTTATGGGATTTTGGCCCAAAAACGCCTCAGGTAACCTTTTATGGGGGGATCTATTGGTACCCATTTATGGTGCGTCCTTGCTGATTCGTCTACGGTGGCGGGCACAGCATTTCATGTGAGGTTGCCGGTTATGGGATGGATTCCAGGTAGTCGTTTATGGGTGCCGTCGCGGACAGAATGATCTAGCCCTGCTTATCCCCTCGGAGCTGGGGTCCCATAAACAGTATCAGGCCGGCGGAAAGGTAACCTTCTGTGGGGAAATCCAAAGGTAGTCATTCATGGGAGATATTTTCGGCTGCCGAGCGCAGATGAAGGCAAAACACCGAGTTGGAGGATCTGGATAGGTAACCATTCATGGGATGTGCTAAAGGTAGTGTGTTATGGGGGGAATGCAGACCGTGTTGCAGGGCACCACGAATCGGGTTCACCGATCCCGTTCTTCCGGATTATTTCCCATGAATGGCTACCTTCAATTGGGCAAGTCCCGTGCCGGATTCTGGCTACAGACCACACAGGTAGCAGGTTTTGGGAGCTGATTTTGGCGGAAAGGTATATGGATATGGGGTTCCGCACAAATCGTAAAAATGGAATTGTTCCTTTTAATACGAGGGCTTAGCGGCGATATTGGAAGTGATACTGGAGAAGAAGACATTGCCCGATAACTCGAAAAGGTATAAAGTCCGCCATCAATACGGTCACCTTCTCCGGACATCACGATGCCGCGCAAGCCCGCAATCAAAGGCTCCGACAAGCAGGTTTCGCTATTTCAGACGCCCGAGCCCCCCGATCTGCTGCGCAAGGCGGTCCAGGCAATTCATATCGCTCCGAAGTCCGGAAAGATCGGCCTGCAGCAGCGCAAGATGTTCAGCTCGCTGATCAAGAACGCCCTTCGTCAGGAAGCGTTCGAACCCGGCCGGACCAGCTTCTCGATCTCGATCGCCGCGCTGTCGCATGAGAGCGGGTTGAACAGCAACAACACGAAGTATGTGAAGGATACGGTCAACTCGCTGATCAGTACCGTCGTCAACTGGGACTACCTTGCCGCGGATCGCTCGACGGTGTGGAAGGCGTCGGGCCTGCTCGCCGGCGCCGAGCTCGAGCAATCGGTGCTGAAGTACAGCTTCTCCGACCAGATTCGCAGCGAGCTACTCAATCCGGAAATCTACGCGCTCATCGATATGCGGATCGCGCGCGAGTTTCGGCGTTCGCACTCGCTTGCCCTTTGGGAAAACACGGTGCGCTACGAGGGGATCGGCATCACGGCAAAGATCCCGCTGCCGAAATTCCGCGACCTCATTCTCGGTCAGGACAAGGCGTCGCAGTCGTACAAGGAGTACAAGCTCTTCAAGAGCAAGGTCCTGGTGCCGTGCATTCAGGAGGTGAACGAAGTTTCCGACCATACGCTCGAGCTGATCGAACACAAGTCAGGTCGCAGTGTGGAGGCCGTACAGTTCAAGGTGACGCGCAAGCAGAGCGCGGATACGGTCGAGGAAGGCGATGTCAAGAACGAAGCACTCGTTGACGAGGTCGCCAAGTTCGGCATCCCGCGTTCGGAAGCGCGCCGGTTGATCACGCAGTACGGTGTGCAGCGCATCAAGGCGGCGATCGCCTATACGCTCAATCGGACTACGAAGAAGAACGCAGCGCCGGTCGACAACGTGGCCGCGTATTTCCGCAAGGCGTTGACGCACGGCTATACGTTGGCCGACGGTCAGGGGACCGAAACGGCCGCGCCGACAAAGGAATCCGGGCAGAGCAAGCAGGAACAGATTCGCGACAAATACCTGGCGGCGAAGGTCGACGAAGCCGGCGCGTACTTCCGCGAGCTGGAGATCGACGACCAGACCAAGCTGATCGAGCGCTACAACGAGACGGTGGCCGGTTCGAAGGATCTCACGCTGTCGCCGAAGAAGAAGGCGAGCAAGCTGGCGCAGACCAGTTTCTTCCGATGGCTGGCGCTTGATACCTGGGGCGAACCGACCTCGGACGACTTGCTGGAATTCCTGCTGAAAAGCAGCCTCGCGACCAACTGATCAAGGCCTCGCAGCCTGACATGCGCCGTGCACCGGACTTCATCCGGCTGCGCGGTGCGATGCAGGTGCGCGGCCTTTGCTTTGGGCGCCTACTTTTACTTTTGCGCGACTACCGCCAGTTCGGCGACATACGCGTCGATTACGGTCTTGAGCCGGTCGGCGAGCGCTTCCTGATGAGACGCATCGACTCCCTTCAGTTGCAGATCCAGACGCCCGTCCGGATAGGTCTTCAACTGACCGATCGCGCGTGATTCGAGCGCGAAATCGTGGCGAACGCTGTAACGCGTGCGCCCGGTCTTCTTGTTGCCGTCGCTCTGTGCGCGCAGGAAATTCTCGAGGTCGCGCACCGACTTTTTTCGGTCGATCACTGCCGTGAGCAGACGGTCGGCAGCCGGTTCGCCCAGGCGCTCGAAAATCAGCTTCAGGAAGTACGCCGCCTGCAGCCCGACCACGTCGTTCGCGCTGGCCATCCGTTCGAGCAGTGTGTTCGGCAGTGCGTTCAGCGACAGTGTCTTGCTGATCGATGCCTTGTCCTTGCCGATCTTCTCCGCGAGCGTGTTCTGGTCGGGGAATACCTTTTCGTCGAGGAGACGCTTCCATGCGACTGCATCGTCGAAGATGGTCTGGCGTTCGTGGTCGTGGTTGGCGCGATACGCGATCGTGTAGAGCTGCTCGGGCGTGTGGTCAGTGCGAAACGTCGCGTTGATCGTCTCGTCGCCGTTGATGCTCGTCGCGCGCAAGCGGCGTTGCCCGTCGATCACGACGAGCTTGCCGGGAAATTCCGGAAGACGCGTGACCTTGATCGGCTCAATCTGCCCTTCCCGCTTCAGCGTCAGTGCGAGTTCGTGCAGGCTCGACTCGGAATAGAACACGCGCGGGTTGAACGGGTTCGGGATGCAGTCCTTGACCGCGACCTTCTGCGGCGCGCCGAGATCGAGCGCGTCGGAGGGGGGGGCAGCGGTCGAGACGACGGGCGTTGTGGCTTCGGCGGTGGGATTCGACACGGGCGTCGGCTCGGGCAGGCGCGTTTCCAACGCGGCGTTTTCCTGGGCGAGCCCCCGCAGCAAGCCGGCTGCGAGGTGCAGATTGCCGGTCGGCTTCTTCTCTTTGGATGTGTCCTTAGCCATGAGCGGCTCCGGTAGCGCGCGTCGACGCGATGTATTGGGCCATTTCGGTGACCAGTCTCTCGATTTCCGCGCGGGCTTCCTTCAGCCCTTTCAGGTATCGATTGTGATGATGGATCGTGGTGCCGAGCGCGAACGTCTGCCGGTAGACCTCGCGCTGCGCAATCTGGCTGTCGAGCAGATGCTCCCCTATTTCTTCAGCTCTTAGAATTTTTAAAATTTCTTCTCGCATTTTAGTTTTTCCATTGACACTATTTAGCATCAGCGCAGAAGATAAATTCGGGTTACGAACGGCACGCATCGATTCGATCATGCGAATCATCGCGACGGTGCTGTACAGGTCGGCCGGCGATGGCGACAGCGGCACGAGGCAGAAGTCGGCGACTTCGAGCACGGATGCGATGCGCGGGTCTTCGAGGTTGCCGGGGCAATCGACGACGATCACATCGAAATTTGCATCCTGCTTCTTGATCTCGCCGCCGATGCCTCGGCCTGCGGGGGCCAACGACAGAACCGTCATCGGGAGCGTATTTTCGCCGCTCGTCACCCATCTGACCGATGTGCCTTGAGGGTCGGCGTCGATCAAGGCGACCTTGTTGCCGCCCGCCTCGAAAGCTGCAGCGATATTGACGGAGATGGTGGTCTTTCCAGTACCACCCTTTTGATTACTGACGGCGATCTTGAAAGCCATTAAATTCCCCAAGGAGTTTTGCGTAATATATTCAGTTATTGTTGAAAAGTCCAGAAATTGCTGGACGATGCGAAAAATTTTCTGATGGATGTTGTTGTCACGTGACAAGCCGATCAAATGCCTTGAAGGTTTTATGACTATTGCGCGAATGAAAAATAAAAATACATCACAATTCATTCGAGAGATGGACGGTGCTAATCGAATGGTGAGGACTTGGGAGCAGGCGGTCGATACCCACGTGTGATCGCCCTATCACCAGGAATTCTGGCGCGGTTTTGCAAGCAGCCCATGGCACTGAGTTGCGTCGGATATCTAGGGTTGTCACGTGACAAGCCGATCTGGCTGGCTAAGCCCCCATACTGCTGGGCGGCAAGCATGCAGACACGATGTGCGGAGGTAATGCCGATGTTTTCTTCTTCCCCGCTCCTTATTGCGGAGGCCTACCCCGGATATGACGGCAGATACCCATGCTGCGACTGATCCGGGTTGTTACGTGACAACCAACCTAAGCGTTGATACTGGCCACATATCACCGTCCATAACGCACCCGTTGCAGAAGTCGCGAGTGTGAGGAAGTCCGTTCGACACATGACCGCGTTGTGTTCGATTGAGCCACGTCACAGGTGCGCAAGCTATCGATTTGTTGTCACGTGACAACCGTTACGGATGGATGCCTGAATGAGCGGCTTGACGCCGACGCCGCGTCTTCGGTGGTGCCGTCTGAGAGGAAGGTGCTGGATTAGCTGAGGATATGGGAGTGATCTCTGTTGTCCGCCCCGATTGACGTCCTTTCTAGACCTCCAGCAGCGCATACTCTCAATCACCCGGGGCGCTAATTCCAGAGGAGAGGGGTGTGATATGGCCCCAATAAATGACGGTATCCGCTGGCGACGATGGCGAGGTAGTGCAGGACGGGACAGATATTGAGTCTTGTGATGGTGTCAGCCATTCTTGGGCTTACGGACGCAAATTCTCGCGCGTTGGTGAGGGTGAGATGGCGAAAATCGGCAGGGCGTGAAACAATTCTCCCAAAAGGGCAGGGCCCCGGAAATCCTTGTCAGGCAATGGCTTGCACTACTTTCTTCATGTTGTTTCACGCAAAATGAGTGCGGACGCCAGGTGAAATAGGGGCGTATGAATTTGGCGCGCGCGATTCGGCCTGGATAACGACGAGCCCAACAATTTCGTAACGTATGATACGTGTTTTGTGATGATCGATACGTCTCGCGAGGGCAACGTGTAATTCGACCGGCCTATTGACGACCTGGGGCATCGCGGAATCCGCCAGCGGGGACATCAATAGGTGTGGCGCGTCCTTCATCGCCAGTTGTCACGTGACAACGCGTTGCGCCGACGGGGCCGGACTGCAGACCTGGCGTCGCGAGAAATCGAAGCGGGCGCCTGCTCGATATCGAATTTGAGCCCCGCCCCCGTCTGTCCATCGCAGTGCGGATGCCGCGTGAATGTGCAGACTTTGCGTCAAAAGGGCGAAGCGCATCGCAACAACTGAATCGACCGTGCGTATATCTCCGCCTTCGCCGGATGCGCGCTATCGGGGGCGATTGATCATCGTCGCTGACGATCGACAGAAAAGTCCGCTACCACGCCGCATAGCACAACGAGAATTCACCGTCGCGGCGTTTCCGCCCGGAAAACCGCCGCGGGCAGCAAACCTACTTCGTCGCCTGCGATGCGCACGGCAGCTGCCACCGGCGTGCCTTCGTTGCGGGAGTCTTGGCTGGCTCATCGACTGTGCGCCACCAACGTTCACCGCGATGCGGTGCATCCAGATCCAGCCGCTCGCCCATCCTGGGCGTAGACAGCTTGACGCCTAGTACCATTGCCAACGCGGTGATGCGCTCGAAGGGCTCCTGCCAACGGTGCATCGCGAGATCGAACGTGCCGTTGTGAATCGGCATCAGCGTGCGCCCGCGCAGGTCGATGTGCGCCTGCACGGTTTCTTCCGGCTGCAAGTGCACGTAGGGCCACTGCGGGTCGTATGCCCCGGTCTCGATCAGCGTCACGTCGAAGGGCCCAAGCCGTTCGCCGATTGTCCGGAAACCGTCGAAGTAGCCGGTATCGCCGCTGAAGAACACCCGCAGATCGTCGTCGACGATGACCCATGACGCCCATAGCGTGCTGTTGCCGTCAAACAGGCTGCGTCCGGAGAAGTGTTGTGCTGGTGTCGCGGTCAGCGTCAAGCCATCGACGTCCACACTTTGCCACCAGTCGAGCTGACGTACCTTTTGCGCGTCGATACCCCAGTCGATCAAGCGGTCGCCGACGCCCAGCGTCGTGACGAACACGCCAGCGGTCGCCGCAAGCGCGAGCACCGTGTCACGGTCGAGGTGATCGTAGTGATCGTGCGACAGGAGCACGCCACGCAACGGCGGCAGGTCCTCGAGCGCGATCGGCGGCGCATGGAAGCGCTTCGGGCCGATGTGCCGGAACGGCGATGCGCGATCGGCAAATACGGGATCGGTCAGCCAGAATTCGCCTCGAAGTTTCAACAGCAGCGTCGAATGCCCTAGCCGATACAGGCTGCGGTCGGGGGCTGCGTCGAGTTGTTCGCGAGTCAGTGAATCGATGGGCAATGCGCCTGTCGGAACCGTGTTGCGTGGCTTGTTGACCAGCATGTTCCATGCGATGCCGAGCGTTTTGCCGAAACCTTCGGCCGGTCGCGGAGCAACGTTGCTGAAGCGGTCGCCGTTGTGTTGCGGCGACTCGCCGGACAGTGTGCGGCCACGCCTGGCGGCGGCGAATCCCAGTACGCGATGAAGAAATACAAGAGGCGACGCCATGTCGATCGTCCGGAAAATTAAGTACACCGGGTAGTGTAATTTGCCTCTGAGAAAAGTAAACTCCGGGGTGTAAAATTTTTCGAATGAATACGAGCACCTCTCCTCAACGGCTGACCGACCGAAAGCGTGCGGCAATACTCGCCGCGGCGATCGACGAATTCCTCGCGGCCGGCTATGACGCGACCAGCATGGATCGCATCGCCGCGCGCGCGGACGTGTCGAAGCGCACCGTCTACAACCATTTCCCGGGTAAGGAAGCATTGTTCGCGGCGATCCTGCATCAGCTGTGGGACGCGACGCAGACCACCGGCGCGCCGGCCTACCGCGCTGACGTCCCGCTGCGCGATCAACTGCTTGCGCTGCTGGGCCGCAAGTTGCGGTTGCTGAACGACGACGCGTTTCTTGCGCTCGCCCGCGTCGCGATCGGCGCGGCCATCCATTCGCCTGAACGCGCGCGCGACATGGTCGAACGCATGAGCGAGCGCGAAGAAGACGTGACGGTCTGGATTCGTGCTGCCGCGGCGGCTGGCCGGTTGTCGGTGACCGATCCCGTATTTGCCGCGCATCAACTGCACGGGATCGTGAAAGCGTTCGCGTTCTGGCCGCAAGTGACAATGGGCCAGCCGCCGCTCGGCGTGCAGGAACAACAGAAGGTCGCGGAAACGGCTGCCGACATGTTTCTTGCATACTACGCGCGCGCGGATCACGCCGATGTGTCACGTACAGTGCAAGACTGACCGCGCGTCGCGCGAAGCGCGATGCGGAATAGTCACGTCGATATCTGCAACGCGAGCCTCATCCTCCGCCTCAAGGAAAGCGCCATTCGACAACCGGCGAACGCAGGCACTGGTACACACGTCGACGTAGCCGGATTGAGCCGTACCGACGCATGCGGCAGGTGCAAATGAAACCGAACGCGAGCGAAAATCGATGAAGATGCTGTTGATCGTCTATCACACGATGACCGGAGGCACGAAGCAGATGGCCGAAGCGGCCGCGGATGCCGCGCGCGAGCAATCCGGCGTCGACGTCAGATTGCAGCGTGCGGATGCGACTAGCGCGGCCGACGTGCTCGCCGCTGGCGCCTACCTGTTCGCTACGCCGGAAAATCTCGCCGCGATGTCCGGGCTGATGAAGGATTTCTTCGATCGCTGTTACTACGCAGCGCTCGATCGCGTGAACGGTCGACCGTATGCGGCGATGATCTGCGCCGGCAGCGACGGACAGAACGCGCTGCGTCAGATCGACAGGATCGCGACCGGATGGCGGCTCAAGAATGTGTCGCCGGGCCTGATTGTCTGCACCCATGCGCAAACGCCGGAACGGATCCTCGCGCCGAAGACGATTGGAAGCGAGGATCTCGCGCGCTGCGCGGAGATCGGCGCGGGACTCGCTGCAGGTCTTGCACTCGGCGTGTACTGATTGCCGGCGATCGAGCTGGCCGAAGCGGAGCCTGCCGCCGAGCGGCGTGAAATCGCTCGTCTGGCGGTCCACGAGACAGGCCGTGACTTCGAACAGCCCGTCGCTGCGCCGATAGCCGAGCATGTCGATGTGCCGATGGTGAATCTCTTCGCGCATGACGCCGTCGTGCGGGAGGTCGTGTTCGGGATTCATGTATTCGCTCCGTGTCGCGCGACCGGCGTCGTCGGCTGAACGGCGCGTAGTGAAGCCGGCCACGCGAACTGCCCACGGTATCGATTCGCACCCTGCTACGCACTTCCCGATGCCTGCGTGCGCTCGACGATCGATGCGGACGCAACCAATAACCTGGCGGCAGGGATCGATGCACATTCACCACACCGCACGGATTGCATGGGAAAGCTCGGTCTTTCGGACGATGCGAATCGGCGGAATCTGACGTCTTCGCTATCCGTACCATTGCTCTTCATTTCGCATTGTGGAGTAATCGATGCACCGCGTGGCTGGCGCGTTGAGGCCGAAAGTGCCAGTAGCGACACTACGTAACGCAAGTGTCGATTCACCGCGAAAACGCCGCCATAATGCGCAACACGACCGCGCGGACGAATTGCCGCTCCCCCGGATCCGTCAAATGCGAACCGGTGAGTCAACCGACTGCCGCGCGTACCGGTATACTTCCACTCCTGCCTTTATCCGGCATCGTGGCCGGGTGCCTGAAACAGTGGTGGTGGCGATGCGGCCCCGCAATGATCCGCGTCGGTGGCAGACGAGCCGCAGGCGATGCGGCGAACGCCGATGTGCGGAATGGCTGCACGAACCACACCTTATATTCCTGGTGGATTGAATTTATGGGTTTTGAACAACTTGCCGAATTGCGGGCGCAGCTCGCAGCAAAGGCCAAGCAGGAGCGCAACGCGAAGCGACCGGCTACGCAACCGGACGCAGGCGCGAAGCCGAAGTCCGGCGACCGGCCCGCTCGTGGGGCCAAATCGGGTGCCGGGGCCAAAGCGTCATCCGGCGCGAAGCCCGCTTCGGCGAAGCCGTCGACGCCGGTCGATCCGGTCATCGTCGCGATCGGCAAACTGCAGCGCCGCTTCCCACGCGCGTTCCCGAAGAATCCGGCGCCGAAGGTGCCGCTGAAGGTCGGTATCTGGGACGACCTCGCTCGCGAGGCGCAAGCCGTCGGCCTGAGCGAGGCCGAGCTGCGCGAGGCGATGTCCACGTGGTGCCGCGGCAATCGTTACTGGTCGTGTCTCGTCGAAGACGCGGTGCGGGTCGATCTGCAAGGTAACGAAGCGGGGCGCGTGACGCACGACGACGCGGCGCGTGCGCGCCGGCTGAAGTCGCGCCGTCCGGGCAACAAGGGCGGCGCGCAAGCGGCGAAGGGGGCACCGCAGCAGCCGAAGGCAGAAGCGCAGGCCGACGCCGCCGCGCAGCAGCCGGCAGCCGGGGAAGCACCGGCCGACGCAGCACCGCAGCCCGAGCAGCAAACGGCCGCGAGCGAGTAACACGCGATGTGTCGCCGCGCGACCGCGCGGTGACGACCTGCCTGCACCGCGCATGCAGTGCATCACATGACAGACCGACCTGTCCCCCGGGGCAAGTCGGGACTGCCTCCGCTGGCGGCGCCGCCAGCCTCACTCCCATCCTCATCGAACGACCATCGAACGACCATCGAACGACCATCGAACTGACGACGAAAGCGTGTCGTCGGCCGCCGTGTGCGCAAGGCATCTGTCACACGGGCAAGCATGGCGACATGGATAAGGGTCGGCGTGCATCATGAATTCGCAGTTGTGCCGCAACCCTGCGAACGTTGCGCAGTCGGGCGTCGCGCGCGACTGCGCATCGATGCGCGTGCGCGGATGGTCGACGCGTGCGTCATCGTGTTGGTGGCCCACATCCACCCGCTCATGCGTTATCCAGATAATTCGTTTTCCTAATGTAGATGGATTGCAGATGAATCCCGGATGCGCATACACGCGAATATGTCGCGCGTGAGCCGGTGTCAGACGCGACGTGCGGTCGTATTCGAGAAACCGCAGGGCGATGTACGGACGCACCGCACGGGTGCTCGCCCGTCGGTTGGCGAGCCGTGACATACACGCGATAATCTCCTCGGCACGAATCGTCGGCCCGGCACGTTACCGGCAGCGCATGACGCGACAGGTACCTGAAAGCCAGCGCAACTCCCACAACATTCCCCGAAACTGAAAGGCACCGGCAAGGCGTACGCGTCACCGCGTCACACGAAGCTTGCCGATTTCATACGCACAACGCGCTACGCAAAGACCGCATCATGAACCCGAGACATTCCGCGATTCTCGTCGCGCTCACGGCTGCCGCGCTGTTCGGCGCCGCGACGCCGCTCGCCAAGGCACTGATCGGCGCGATGTCGCCGTTCATGGTCGCCGGCCTGTTCTATCTCGGCAGCGGAATCGGCCTCGGCGTCGGAATCCTGTTGCGCGGGCTGCGCCGCCGCCGCGCGCCGGCCGAGAACGCCGCGCCGCTGCAACGCTCGGACCTGCCGTGGCTCGCCGGCGCGATCGCGGCCGGCGGCGTCGCGGGTCCGGCGCTGCTGATGCTCGGACTGTCGAGCACACCGGCTGCGACAAGTGCGCTGCTGCTCAATCTCGAAGGCGTGCTGACGGCGGTCATCGCGTGGGTCGTGTTTCGCGAGAACGTGGATCTCCAGGTGTTTCTCGGCATGGTCGCGATCGTCGCCGGCGGCACGCTGCTGTCGTGGGGGCCGGGGCGCGCGGGTGTGCCGGTCGGCGCGTTGCTGATTGCCGGCGCATGCCTGTGCTGGGCGATCGACAACAACCTGACCCGCAAGGTCGCCGCGAACGATGCGATGGTCATCGCGTGCGCGAAGGGCCTGGTCGCCGGGCCCGTGAACATCGGTATCGCGCTCGCGACCGGCGCGGCACTGCCCGCCATTCCGGCCGCGGCCGCCGCGATGCTGACCGGCCTCGGCGGCTACGGGATCAGTCTTGTGTTGTTCGTCGTGGCGCTGCGCCATCTCGGCAGTGCGCGCACGGGCGCGTATTTTTCGGTGGCGCCGCTGTTCGGCGTCGTGCTGTCGCTGCTGATCTGGCCGGCGCTGCCGTCCGTCACGTTCTGGATCGCGGCCGCGTTGATGGCGCTCGGCATCTGGCTGCACGTGCGCGAACGGCACGAACACGAGCACGCGCATGAACGACTCGAGCATACGCACCGGCATCGGCATGACGAACATCATCAGCACACGCATGATTTTCCGTATGACGGTGATGAACCGCACACGCATCCGCACGTGCACTTGCCGATCACGCACAGTCACGCGCATTTCCCGGACATTCATCACCGCCATCGGCACTGATTGCGCGGCAAAGGAGAACGACGCGCGCGGCATGCAATGCGCATCGCAAAGTAGCTGTTTATGGGGACGTTATCGGGTGCCCGCGGGGTCGCGTCGACGTCGTTCGATTGCGACTCAATCTTCCGTCTGAATCAACCGGATCAACGACCCGTCCGGGTCGATCAGCGCGCCGACGGTGCCGCCCCATGCCTCGCGCTTCGGCCGATGCGCGCGTGGCCAGCCGGTCGTCCGTTCCGGAATGCCGGCGGCGAGCACTTCATCGAAAAACGCATCGACGTTGCCGAGCCGGAAACAGCAGCTGAACCAGCTCGTGGCCGGGTCGAGAGCGGGATGCGGGAAGAATTCGAGCAGCAGATCGCCGCGTCTCAGGATCATCCAGCCGTCGTCGCGCCAGGTTTCGACGAACCCGAGCTTCGCGTAGAACAGCGACGTGGCTTCGAAATCGCGCGACGGCAGATTGGGACTCGCAAAGTCGGTCAAGGCTGGTTCTCCAGTGAGCGTTGCGGTCGAACGAACGCGCGGGAAAACGCGCAGACGGGATGTCGCGCATCATCGGTCAAATGATGCGCACCGACAAGCTGCGCAGGCCGCCGTCGCGGTTATCGTCCCGGGGGGAAGCAGAATCCGAAATCCTCGCAGCCCGGGCATCCGGGCGCGGGCCCGGGCGGCAGGCCGAGCGATGCGGCCACTTCCTGGGCGAGGAATTTCTTCCAGCGCAGTTGCGCGACATTGCGTGCGGCAAGCGCGGGGAAATAGCGATCGAGCATCGCGGTTACCGCGTCGCGTCCGTCAAGGCCAAGATCGCGCCACAGGTGATCGGGGCGCAGGCACGCATGCGCGATGATTGCAGCGACGCAGTCGGCATCGTCGTGCGCGACGGCGGGATGTGCATCCCGCATCAACAGCGCATGTAGCGTCGCGACGAATTGCGCGTGCGCGGCCGGCAGCGGTGCGATGGTGGCCGTCGGCGCGAGCGCCGCCGCATCGGCGGAACTCAGGCGCGGAAACCGGCGGGCAAGCAGGCCGTTCAGCCGGGCGGGAGACAGGCCGAGCAGCGCGAGTTCGTTGCGGCATGCGCGTGCCGCAATGAGTTCACCGAACAGACGTGCATCCGGAGAATCGGTGTCGGCCGCGCCGGACAGCAGCGCTTGCAATATGCGTCGATGCGCATGCTCGAGCGCGGACGTCGTCATTGCAATCACCGGAGAATCACTCGACCCCGACGATCACGCTCGATGCCTTGAACAGCGCGGACGCGGCTTTGCCGCTCGCAAGGCCGAGACGATCGACGCTGTCGTTGGTGACGATCGCGACGATCTCGGCGCCGCCTGCGGCCTTGATCACGACTTCCGAATTGACCGCGCCCTTCGCGATCGACGACACGGTACCCGCGACACAGTTGCGCGCCGACACCTTGCTGCCGTCCACGTCGACCATCACGATCACCGACGATGCCTTGACGAGCGCGAAGGCCTTCGCGCCGGCCGCGAGGCCGAGCGATGCCACGCTGCCATGCGTGATCACGGCGACGATGTCGAGGCCGTCCTGGGTACGCAGCGTGATTTCGTCGTTGACGGCACCGGGCTTGACGGCGCTGATCTGGCCGGCGAATTGATTACGGGCGCTGGTGCGCATGATGACTCTCCAGGAAAGGGGGGCCGCCCGGCGGGCGACGAGCGAACGGCGGAAACCGCGGACGAGTTTACCGGCAATGCAAGTCAAGCGCGACGTGGGCATCGACATACCGGACATGCGAAACGGCGCACGATGCTGCGCGACGGCAGGCGTGTCGTACACGCCGTGCCGCGCGCGCTTACTGCTTCGCAGCGGCCGACGCAGCAGCCGGCGTGCCCGCCGTCGACGTCTGCTGCGCCGCAGCGGCCGTTGCATCGCCTTCCCAGCCGCCGCCGAGCGCGAGGAACAACTTCACCTGGTCTGCGGCAACCTGACCTTCGGCCGCGGCGACCTGCGCACGCACGCTCGTCAGCGTGCGTGTCGCATCGAGATCCGAAATGAACGACTCGCGACCGGCCGTATACAGCCGATGCGTTTCGTCAGCGGAACTGCGCGCCGATTCGTAGGCCGTACGCAGCGCGTCGGTGCGCTGCACGTCGGCCGCATAGGTCGCGAGGCTCGACTGCGTCTCGCGCAGCGCGTTCAGCACGACGCCGTCGAAGTGCGCGAGCGCGCCGCCGGTCGCCGCCTCGGCTTCGCGCACGCGCGCGCGCTGGCCGTTGACCGGGAACGACCAGCTGATCAGCGGTCCGAACGACCAGCGATTCGTAGTGGACGAAAACAGATCGGCGGCGACGCCGACCGACCCGGCGGACGCGCCGATGCTGATCGACGGATACAGCGCGGCGGTCGCGACGCCGATCCGTGCGGTCGAGGCGGCGAGCTGACGCTCGGCTTCGCGGACGTCGGGACGGCGGCGCAGCAGCGCTGCGCCGTCGCCGATCGGAATCGGCTGGCGCAGCTTCGGCAGGCGCTCGCATTCGGCGACCGCCTTCGGCAGGTCGGCGGGCGAACGCGCGAGCAGCGCGGCGAGCTGGTATTGCGCGATCTTGCGGCGGCCTTCGAAGCGCGGGATGTCGGCCGCGAGCGTGCGTACCTGCGTGACGCCGCGCGTAACGTCGGTCTGGTTACCGCGTCCCGCATCGCGCAGGCGCTGCGACAGCTTCACGCGCTGCTGCTGCAGCGCGAGCGACTGCTTCGCGATCGCGAGTTCGTCGCCGGCGGAGCACGATTCGACGTATGCACGCACGACGTCCGCGACGACGGTGATGCGCGCGAGGTCGGCGGCCGCTTGCACGGCTTCGCTGTCCGCGCGCGCGGCCTCGACCCCGCGCCGCAGCTTGCCGAACAGATCGAGCTCGTATGACACGCTGATGCCGACCGCGCCTTCGTTCACGACCGGCAACTTGTTTTCGAGCAGATATTGTTCGGCCGATTCCTGCGCGCGCTGCACGGCTGCTTCCGCGCTGCCGGAGAAGCCGCCCTGTTCGTTCGCGACTTCCAGCGCTGCGCGCGAACGCGCGAGGTTGGCCGCGGCGACGCGCAGGTCGGTGTTCGATTTCAGCGCACTGCGCACGAGTTCGTCGAGCACGGGATCGTCGTACAGCTGCCACCAGTTGCCGGGCACTGCGTCGCGCGACACGAGCGTGCCGTTCGCGTCGTCGAGCGCGTGGTTCGCGAGCGGCGCATTCACGTATGCCTGCTGCGGCAGCTTGTAGTCGGGGCCGACGGATTTGCACGCGCCGAGTGCGAGCGCGAGCGGCGCGAGTGCCGCCGCGAGGCGCAGGCCGTGCCGCTTCATTGCGATGCTCCCGTCGCGCTGACGGTCGCGGGTGCGGATGCCGCGGACGCGCCGGCGGCCGGCTTCGCATTGTCGTCGCGGCGCGTGTCGGTGCGCACCGCGACGGTCGCGGTGCGGCCGGCGATCATCCGGAAGTCGTCGGGCACCTCGTCGAGCACGACGCGCACCGGCACGCGCTGCGCGAGCCGCACCCAGCTGAATGCGGGGTTCACGTTCGGCAGCAGGTTCGCGCCCTGTGTGCGGTCACGATCCTCGATCGCAGCGACGATGCTCTGTACATGGCCGCGCAGCGGATGCGGCTCGCCCATCACGACGATGTCGACCGGCTGGCCGATATGGATGCCGCGCAGCTTGGTTTCCTCGAAGTAGCCGTCGACGCGGAACGAGTTGCGATCGACCACCGACAGCACCGCGCGGCCGGCCGGTACGTATTCGCCGACGCGCGGCGCGCGGTCGTTCAGGTAGCCGTCGACGGGGCTCACGATCGTCGTGCGCTGCAAATTGAGCTTCGCGGTGTCGAGCGACACCTGTGCATCGGCGGCGGCGGCTTCGCCCTGTTCGACGCGCGTGCGGCTTTCCTCGACCTGCTCGCTGGCGACCAGGTTGCCGAGCTGCAGGTTGCGCGCATATTCGCGCTTCGCCTGAGCGAGCGTCGCGCGACGCTGCGCGAGCGTCGCTTCGGCCAGGCGCTCCGCGAGCGTGTAGCGGGCCTGGTCGATCACGAACAGCACCTGGCCGCGCTTCACCTCCTGGTTGTCGGCGACCTGCACCGCGGTGATGAGCCCCGACACGTCGGGCGCGACCTGGATCACGTCGGCGCGCACGTGGCCGTCGCGTGTCCACGGCGAGAACATGTAGTAGTTGATGATCCGCCACAGTACGAGGGCGGCCACGACGACGACGATCAGGGTGAGCAGGATCTGCCCTGCCGAGAGCCAGGTTTTTTTCACGGTTAGCTAGCCACGAGATGGTGAGACACGATGACGACCGCGGCAAGCACGAACACGTAGATGCCGAGGTCGAAGATCGAACGGTGCCAGACGAGGCGGTAAAAGCCGACGCGTTCGAGCAGCGCGCGCACGACGATGTTGATCAGATAGGCGATCAGCATCAGCACGAGCGGAGCCGGCACGAATACGCCGAAGATGTCGATTTCGCCGATCATGGTCGCGGTCGGAAAGACAGGTTGGAAAGCGGGATCATGCGGGCGCTCCGTCCGGTGCGGCGTGCGGCGGCTGCCCGGACGCGGCCGGGTACAGCGACAGGCGCAGGCCGACGAGCGCGTGCAGCGTGTCGCGCAGCCGGCGGTGTGTCGCGGGCGTGGTCGGCGCTGCGGGAGCGTCGTGCGTCGTGCCGTCGCCCGCCGATGCGGCGGCCGTGCCGGGCAGGTTGCGGCCGGCCACGCGCTGCAGCGCGTCGTCGATCGATGCGAGCAGCGCCGGCGGTGCAGGCTGTCGCGCATTCGCGGCCGCGCAGCGCGTGTAGTGATCGGTGACGCCGGCCAGCACGCGGTCGATCGCGTCGGGCACGTCGCCCGTCAGCTTGCGGCGCGAGCGGCGCAGGTCGAGCGCGTTCAGCGCGATGCGCAGGTCGCGGAAGCTCTCGATCGACGGATGGCGGTGGTCGTCCGACGCGCCGAGGCGCGGCAGCAGTTGCGTGACGCGATCGAGCATGCGCGATGCGTGGTTGCGCTGGTCGTCGAGCGGCTGCGTCGATGCGGAGCGTGCGACGTCTTCCCAGCCCGAACGCAGCAGGCGCCGCACCGCGAGTTCCGCGCCGAACGGACGCGTCGCGCGCGTCCAGACGTACGCGAACAGCAGCCCGGCGACGCCCGCGAGGTTGCTGTTCAGGAACACGAAGAAATCGGCGTCGTACGCGCTCTGGATGCTGATGAAGGTCGCGGTGTTCACCGCGACGAGCATCGTCACCATGTTGAACTGCGGGCGCGGCAGCAGCGTGCCGATCAGGATGAACGGCCCCGCGAACATCAGTACGAGCATCGGGAAGTCGTGCACGTGCGGCAGCACGACGAACAGGTACAGCCCGGCGAACACGACGCTCGCGGCCGTCGACAGGAAGAACTTGAACACCAGCGGTGCCGGTTCGTCGAGCGCGGCGAAGAAGCTGCACGACACGGCCACGAGCGTGACGGCCGCGGCGCCGTCGTGCCAGCCTGACGAGATCCACAGCGAGCATGCGACCACGATTGCGAGCACGACGGTGAGCGTGGAGAACAGCATCATCCCGCGATCGAAGAAGCGTTCGGTGCCGCCGAGCCGCCAGTGCCGGAAACGCGGCTGCCAGACGCCCGACTCGTTCGCGATCAATGCGCGCAGCGAGCGGCAGTCCTGCCAGATGTCGATGACCTGATGCAGCCGCCACAGCGCGTTCGACAGCAGCGCGCCGTCCCAGCTCGCGAGCGCGCTGTCGGACGGCTGCAGCGACGCAATGCGCTCGCGCAGATTGTCCGCGACCGGATCGTGGGCCACGTCGCCGTCGGTGCCGGTCTTCACGGCCGGCAGCGGCGCGTCGAACCACTTTGCCGCGTCGGCGAGCAGCGCGTCGAGTGCCGGTGGCCGCACGTGCAGGTCGCGCATCAGCGCGATCAGCGGATCGGCGAGCGACGACATCAGCGGCAGGAACAGCTGCATGCGGCCCGCGAGCGCCTGCGCACGGGCGAGCACGCGCGGGTGCGCATGGTCGTAGCTCAACTGGCTCAGCAGGAATTCGAGGCCGGTGATGGTCGCGGCGAGGCGTTGCCGGCACGCCGACAGCGCCTTGCCCGCGATGTGCCCCGACAGCGTCTCGCGACCGTAGAACGCCGCGTCCTTGAACCATGCGTCGGTGCGCTCGATCAGCGTCGGCGCGAGGCGGTTCGGGAACGCGGCGCTGCCGACCACGCTCGCGCACACGATGCCGAGCACGATTTCCTCGGTCCGCGCGATCGCGACGTCGAAGATCGTCGACGGATCGGTCACCGTCGGCAGCGCGACCAGCGGCATCGTGTAGCCGGCGAGCATGAACACGTAGCTGCGCGCGGTGCGGTCGGAGATCGCGAGGTAGAGCAGCGTGCCGCACCACGTCGCGACGATGATGCTGAACAGGAGCGGCGTCTCGACGAACGGCGGCACGAACAGGATCGCGGCGGCCGCGCCGAGCGCGGTGCCGAGCGCGCGATACAGCGCCTTCGAGCGCGTCGCGCCGACGAACGGGTTCGACACGATGTAGACGCTCGCCATTGCCCAGTAAGGGCGCGGCAGCTGGAAATACAGGCCGAGGTACAACGCCAGCATCGACGCGGCGAACGTCTTGCCCGAGAACAGCCAGTCGCGAAGGCTCGGATAGGTCATGGCGCGGAATCGGCGGGGTGAGACGGACGCGACGCCGGATGCTGCACGTCAGCCGCGTTGAACGCGTTCAACACGCGCAGCGTCGCTTCGAGATCGGCACGGGTGACGCCCTTGAGCACCTGGGCGCGCAGCACGCGCAGGTCTTCCTCCATCTTGGCGGTGACCGCGCGGCCGGCAGCCGTCAGCGAGATCGTCTTCGCGCGGCGGTCGTGCGGATCCTCGTCGCGGCGAGCGAGGCCGGCCGCGCACAGCTGGTCGAGCAGGCGCACGAGCGATGGCCCCTCGATGCCGACGTGTTCGGCGAGCGTGCCCTGGCGCACGCCTTCGCCGAGGCGGCCGGCAATCAGCAACGGCGTCGCACAGGCTTCGGACACGTTGTACGCGGTCAGCACGGTGTCGCTCGTGCGGCGCCATTTGCGCGCGGTGAGCACCAGCAGGCTGCTGACGGCGAGACGGAGGTCGTGCAGATTGGTCATGGGCGAGATGATAGGGGCAAAAACATTCGATAGCAAACTATCGTTTTTGTCACTCGCATGTCATGCCGCATGCCCGGGCGCAGACCTGCAACGAGCAATTTAGGCGGCCGGTCCGGCGCTGGTCAAGCTGTCAACTTGCAAGCGAGCGGCGGATCCTTACGTGTCGCGTGCAATCCGGATCGAACGCGGCGATCGCACGTGGCGGGTCGGCGGTCAGGTGTGGGTTGTAGGGATGTTGTAAGAAAGATGCGATTCGGACGATCGCGTACCGGCTGTGCCGACCGACCGGGATCGCGCGATGCGCGTCGTACTGTCCTGGCTCCGCACACGATTGCACTAGGACAATAATCTCCGGGTGTCTTTCTGAGCGACCATGCGGAAGCAACGACGGAGACATCGAGATGGGACGGACCGAGGTATCGGCGCGCTGGCACGACGCGATCGGCGCGGTGCACGGGATCGAGTCGAAATACAAGCGGCTCGTGAAGGCGATCGCCGCCGACATCGAAAGCGGCGCCCTCGCGCCGGGCGTGCGGCTCGCGCCGCAGCGCGACGTGGCGTCGAGTCTCGGCGTCAGCGTTCAGACCGTCACCAATGCGTACAAGGAACTGGAAAGACAGGGCCTGATCCGCTGCGAAGTCGGACGCGGCAGCTTCGTGGCCGCGCGCGTGACCGAATCGATGTCGAACTACATCCTCGATACGGCCGAGCGCGAACTGGTCGACTTCTCGATCGCGCGCATCGTGCACACGCCGGAGCACGACGCCGCGTGGCGGGCCGTCTGCGCGGCGCTGGCCGATGCCGACGACCAGCCGTGGATCCGCTCGTTCCGGCCGATCGCCGGCCTCGATGCGCATCGCGAGGCCGGCGCCGCATGGCTTGCGTCGCTGAATCTGCCGGTCCATCCCGAATCGCTGCTGATCACGAACGGTGCCGCGCACGGCATCTTTCTCGCGCTCGCGTCGATCGTCGGGCCGGGCGACACCGTGCTGTGCGAGAGTCTGACCGACCACGGCGTGATCGGCTCCGCGAACGTGCTCGGGTTTACGCTGAAGGGGCTCGAGATGGACGAACACGGAATCCGTCCCGAACATTTCGAGGAAATGTGCGACGGCGAGCGAATCAGTGCGCTCGTCTGCACGCCGACCCTCAATAACCCCACGGTATCGATGATGTCCGATTCGCGCCGCAAGTCGATCGCGCGCATCGCGTCGCGCTACGGCGTGTACGTGATCGAAGACGACGTATACGGCCCGCTGCCCGCGAAGACGGCCACGCCGATCGCGAGCCTGATTCCGGACCTCGGCTTCTACTGCACGAGCATGACGAAATCGGTGCTGACCGGGCTGCGCACCGGCTATCTCGCGATGCCGAGGCGGCTCGCGCTGCGCGTCGAGAGCGTGCTGCGCGTGAGCAGCTGGATGGCGACGTCACCGATCGCGGAGATCGCGACGCGCTGGATCGCGGACGGCACCGCGCGACGGCTCGTCGAACTGCAGCGGCAACGGCTCGCGGTGCGCCAGGACATGGTGAAGGCCACGCTCGGCCCCTATGTGCTGGGTGCGCATCCGAATGCGCTGTCCGCGTGGCTGCGCGTGCCCGACTACTGGCAGGCCGACCGGCTCGTGCGCGAATTGCGGACCCGCAAGATCGCCGTGACGTCGCCCGATCCGTTCCTCGTCGGCGGCACCGAGCGGCCGAACGCGGTGCGCGTGTGCATCGGTGCGGAGACGACGGATGCCGCATGCAACGCCGCGCTCGCGACGATCGCGGGCGTGTTCGAGCAGTATCCGCACGTGCACGACTTTCACTGAAGCGAAGCGGGCGTCGTGCGAGCGACGCACAATGTATCAGGACATTCGAAAGCGCGATTTGGAACATTAGACTGGATCGCACTACATCATCAATGATGAGGCGTGCGATCCATGTCCCTCCTGTCGCTGTCCGACGTCTACCGCGCGCGCCGATGCATCGCCGGGCATGCGTGCGTCACGCCGCTCGTCGCGTCCGCCGCGTTGTCCGCGCGGGTCGGCGCTTCCGTTCACCTCAAACTCGAAACGCTGCAGCCGACCGGCAGCTTCAAGCTGCGCGGCGCGACCAACGCGCTCGCCGAACTCGCGGCACGGCGCGTGACGCGCGTCGTCACCGCGTCGACCGGCAATCACGGCCGTGCGGTCGCGCATGCGGCGCGCACGTTCGGCATCGAGGCCGCCGTCTGCATGTCGTCGCTCGTGCCGGCGAACAAGGTCGACGCGGTCGCCGCGCTCGGCGCGCGGGTCGTGATCGCCGGCGACAGCCAGGACGATGCGCAGGCCGCGGCGCGGCGCCTCGTGCGCGACGAAGGCTACGCGTACGTGCCGCCGTTCGACGATCCGCGCATCATCGCCGGGCAGGCGACGATCGGCGTCGAGATTCTCGAAGCGCTGCCCGATACGTGCACGCTCGTCGTGCCGCTGTCCGGCGGCGGATTGTTCAGCGGCGTCGCGTTTGCCGCGAAGGCGATCCGGCCCGCGATCGAGGTGATCGGTGTGTCGATGGCGCGCGGCGCCGCGATGCACGCGAGCCTCGCGGCCGGACGACCGGTCGCCATCGATGAACAGCCGACGCTTGCCGATTCGCTCGGCGGCGGCATCGGCCTGGACAACCGCTACACGTTCGACATGACGCGCGCGCTGGCCGACGACGTCGTGCTGCTCGACGAGCCGGCGATCGCGCGCGGCATCGCACATGCGTACCGCGAAGAGCGCCTGGTCGTGGAAGGCGCGGGTGCGGTCGGCATTGCCGCATTGCTGGACGAACGGATCGCGCACCGCGATCGCGGCGGTCCGATCGTCGCGATCGTCAGCGGCGCGAACATCGACATGGCCGTGCATCGCCGGCTCGTTTCGGAGAACTGACATGGCCCATCCCGTCACGCTGCTCGGGCAGGCGCAACTGCGCGCACTGGTCCCGCTCGATCTCGCCGCGATCGACCAGGTCGAGGCCGCGTTCGCGTCGCTCGCGACCGATGCGGTCGCGATGCCGCCGATCCTCAATCTCGCGCTGCCGGCGCGACACGGTGAGGTCGACGTGAAGACCGCGTATCTGCCGCGCTTCGACAGCTTCGCGATCAAGGTCAGTCCCGGCTTCTTCGACAACCCGTCGCTCGGGCTGCCGAGCCTGAACGGGCTGATGCTCGTGCTGTCCGCGCGCACCGGCCTGACCGAGGCCGTGCTGCTCGACAACGGCTACCTGACCGCCGTGCGCACCGCGGCGGCCGGCGCGGTGGCCGCGCGCCGGCTCGCGCGCGCCGATGCGCGCCGCGCGGCGATCATCGGCGCGGGCGAACAGGCGCGGCTGCAGCTCGACGCGCTGATGCTCGTGCGCGATATCGCGCACGTGACGGTCTGGGCGCGCGACGCCGAGCGTGCCACGCGCTTCGCGGCCGACGTGCGTGCCGCGCACGGGATCGACGCGGTTGTCGCGCGCTCGGTGCATGCGGCGCTCGCCGACGCGGACATCGCGGTGACGACCACTCCCAGTCGAGAGCCGCTCGTGCACGCCGAGGATCTGCATCCGGGGTTGCACGTGACGGCGATGGGCTCGGACGCCGACTACAAGACCGAACTCGCGCCGTCGGTGTTCGGCGCGGCGCGCTACTTCTGCGACCGGTTGCAGCAGACCCGTGCGGCTGGCGAACTCGCGCACGCGATCGCCGCCGGTGTGGTCGCGCCCGACGCGGTGTTTCCGGAACTCGGCGAAGTGATCGCCGGGCAGCGCGAGGGCCGCACCCATCGCGACGACATCACGATCTGCGACCTGACAGGCACCGGCGCGCAGGACACCGCCATTGCCGTGCTCGCGCTGCAGCGCGCCCGCGCGGCCGAGGTGGGCACGACTTTTCACAACGACCTCACGACTTGAGAGGAGACAGATGTCCGCAGTCATCGAAACCCACGAAGCCGCGCCGCGCCTCGCGTTCGAGCGCAGCGAGTATGCCGCGCGCATCGCGAAGACGCGCGCGGCCATGCAGCGGGCCGGCATCGACCTGCTGATCGTCACCGACCCGACCAACATGGCCTGGCTCACCGGCTATGACGGCTGGTCGTTCTACGTGCACCAGTGCGTGCTGCTGCCGATGGACGGCGAGCCCGTCTGGTACGGCCGCGGCCAGGACGCGAACGGCGCGAAGCGCACCGTGTTCATGGCGCACGACAACATCGTCGGCTATCCGGATCATTACGTGCAGTCGACGGCCCGCCACCCGATGGACTTCCTGTCGACCGAGGTGATCGCCGCGCGCGGTTGGAGCATGTTGCGCATCGGCGTCGAACTCGACAACTACTACTTCAGCGCGGCGGCGTATGCGTCGCTGCAGAAGCATCTGCCGGCCGCGCGCTGGGTCGATGCGACGGCGCTCGTGAACTGGCAGCGCGCGGTGAAGTCGCCGCGCGAGATCGAGTACATGCGGGTCGCTGCGCGGATCGTCGAGCGCATGCATGCGCATATCGTCGACACGATCGAGCCCGGCATGAAGAAGAGCGATCTCGTCGCGCAGATCTATGCGACCGGGATCGGCGGCGCGGACGGCTTCGGCGGCGACTATCCCGCGATCGTGCCGCTGCTGCCGACCGGCGCCGACGCGGCCGCGCCGCATCTCACTTGGGACGACACGACATTCGCGCGCGGCGCGGGCACGTTCTTCGAGATCGCGGGCTGCTACCGCCGCTATCACTGCCCGCTGTCGCGCACCGTCTATCTCGGCAAGCCGCCCGCGCACTTCGTCGAAGGCGAGCGCGCGGTAGTCGAGGGGATCGAGGCGGGGCTCGCCGCCGCGAAGCCCGGCAACGTGTGCGAAGACATCGCGAACGCGTTTTTCGCGGTCCTGCGCCGTGCCGGCATCGAGAAGGACAGCCGCTGCGGCTACCCGATCGGCGCGAGCTACCCGCCGGACTGGGGCGAGCGCACGATGAGCCTGCGCCCGGGCGATCGCACGGTGCTCGAACCCGGCATGACGTTCCATTTCATGCCGGGCCTTTGGCTCGACGACTGGGGGCTGGAGATCACCGAAAGCATCCTGATCACCGAGACCGGTGTGGAGACGTTCTGCAACGTGCCGCGCAAGCTGTTCGTGAAGGAGTAGGGCGATGCGTGCTTCTCCGATCACGCCGACCGTCGATTTCGACGCGGACGGCGAACAGCATGGCTTTTTGAAGCTGCCTTACTCGCGCGACGATTCCGCGTGGGGCGCGATCATGATTCCGGTGACCGTCGTGAAGCGCGGCGACGGGCCGACTGTGTTGCTGACCGGCGGCAACCACGGCGACGAATACGAAGGGCCGGTCGCGCTGTCGAAGCTTGCCGGCTCGCTGAAGGCGGCCGACGTGACCGGCCGCGTGATCGTCGTGCCGTTCATGAACTACCCGGCGTTTCGCGCCGGCTGCCGCACGTCGCCGATCGATGCAGGCAACCTCAACCGCAGTTTTCCGGGGCGTCCGGACGGCACCGTCACCGAGAAGATCGCCGACTACTTCCAGCGGCATCTGCTGCCGCTCGCGACGCACGTGCTCGATATCCATGCAGGCGGCCGCACGCTCGATTTCGTGCCGTTCGCGGCGATCCACGTGCTGGATGACCGCGACCAGGAAGCGCGCTGCGAACGCGCGATGCGCGCGTTCGGCGCGCCGTACTCGATGCGCATGCTGGAGCTCGACAGCGTCGGGCTTTTCGACACCGCGGCCGAGGCAGCCGGCAAGGTGTTCGTGTCGACCGAGCTCGGCGGCGGCGGATCGTCGACGGCCGCGAGCGTCGCGATCGCCGAGCGCGGCGTGCGCGGCTTTCTCGCGCATGCGGGCGTGCTCGCGAACGGCGACGGCGAGCGCGGCCGCACGCGCGCCGCGCCACGCATGACCACGCTGCTCGACATGCCGGACGGCTCGTGCTTCACGACCAGCGAGCATCGCGGTCTGCTCGAGATGTGCCGCGATCTCGGCAGCGAGGTCGACGCGGGCGACGTGCTCGCGCGCGTGCACGACATCGACCGAACGGGCGTCGCGCCGGTCGAATACGTCGCGCGGCGGCGCGGCCTGCTCGCGGCCCGGCACTTCCCGGGCATCGTGCAGGCCGGCGACACGATCGCGGTGGTCGCCGACATCGTCGAGCGCAACATTCCGGTGGCCGCATGAGGATGCGCACGACGTGATCAAGCTCGACCGATACGACCTGGCGATCCTGCGCATCCTCGAGCGCGACGGGCGCATCACGAAGTCGAAGCTCGCGGAGGCCGTGAACCTGTCGATCTCGCCCGCGTGGGAGCGCGTGCGCAAGCTCGAGGAAAGCGGCGTGATCCGCGGCTATCGCGCGGACGTCGACTGGATCGGCACGTTCTCGGGCAGCCGCATCGTCGTCGAGGTGACGCTGTCGCGTCATACCGCGCCCGACATGCGGCGCTTCGAGGATCGGGTGAGCGCGGCGCCCGAAGTCGCGCAGTGCTATGCGACGGGCGGCGGCGTCGACTACGTGCTGCACGTGGTCGCGCGCGACATCGACCACTACCAGCGCTTCATCGATGGTCTGCTGATGGACGACCTCGGCATCGAGCGGTACTTCACGTACGTCGTGACGAAGGTCGTGAAGTGCGAATCGGGCGGCGCGCCGGACTGGCACTGAAACTTCGCGCGAACGCGGGCCAATACGGAAAAAACCGCAAGGCGTGGGCGCCGAAACCGAAATTTCCGCACCCGGCGGCACGACAGAATGAAGCTCGTGCCCACCCAAACGAGGAGACGCAGCATGCTGCCCGGACACCCCGTTCTGTTCAAGTCGACGTGCTACGTCGACGGTCGCTGGATCCACAGCGACAGTGCCGCGACGGTCGCCGTCGTGAACCCTGCCGATCAGACCGTGATCGGCCATGTGCCGATGCTCGAGCGCGCACAGATCGTCGCGGCCGTCGACGCCGCGCAGTGTGCGTTCGACACGTGGCGCTGGACGCCGCAAGCCGTGCGCAGCGCGGCGCTGCTGCGCTGGCATGCGCTGATCCTGCGGCATCTCGACGATCTCGCCGCGTTGCTGTCGCTCGAGCAGGGCAAGCCGCTCGCCGAGTCGCGCGGCGAGATCCGTTATGCGGCGAGCTTCGTCGAGTGGTTCGCAAACGAGGCGAAGCGCGTTGCGGGCCGCACGATCCCGTCGCACATCGACGGCGCGCATCTCGGCACGCTGATGGAGCCCGTCGGCGTCGCGGCGCTGATCACGCCGTGGAATTTTCCCGCCGCGATGATCACGCGCAAGGCCGCCGCCGCGATCGCGGCCGGCTGTGCGGTGGTGGTGAAGCCCGCGCACGAGACGCCATTTTCGGCGCTCGCGCTCGCGCAGCTCGCCGACGAAGGCGGTTTCCCGGCCGGTGTGTTCAACGTCGTGCTCGGCGAGCCGCAGATGGCGATGGAAACGCTCGTCGGCGATGCGCGCGTGCGCGCGGTGAGCTTCACCGGATCGACGCGCGTCGGGCGGCTCGTCACCGAGACCGCCGCCAAGGCCGGCATTCGCAAGGTCGCGCTCGAACTGGGCGGCAATGCGCCGTTCATCGTGACCGAGGACGCGGACCTCGAGCAGGCGGTGCGGATCGCCGTCGGCGCGAAGTTCCAGACCTCCGGCCAGGACTGTTGCGCGGCGAACCGGATCTTCGTCGCGCGCCCGCTCTATGAAGCATTCGTCAACCGCTACGCGAACGCGGTGCGCGAACTGAAAACCGGCCCGGCGTTCGAGCCGGATGTCGACGTCGGTCCGCTGATGCACCAGGCCGCGTTCGACGCGACGGCGGCACGCGTCGACGACGCACGTGCACGCGGCGCGCGCATCGTCACGGGCGGGCGGCCGCACGCGCTCGGCGGCTGGTTCTACGAACCGACCGTGATCGCGGATGCCGCACCCGGCATGCGCGTGTACGACGAGGAGAACTTCGCGCCGATCTCGGCGGTGTGTGCGTTCGACACGCTCGATGAAGTGGTCGACAAGGCCAACGACACCGAATACGGCCTCGCCGCCTACGTGTGCGCGAAGCGCATCGACACGATCTTCCAGCTCGTGCGGCGGCTCGATTTCGCGATGGTGTCGGTCAACGGCGTGAAATTCACCGGCGCGCCGATCCCGTTCGGCGGGATGAAGGCGTCGGGCCTCGGGCGCGAAGGCGGCGCCGAAGGGTTCGAACCGTTCACCGAAACCAAGTATTTCTGCCTCGGCAATCTCGGCCTGCCCGTCGCGGCGACGGCCTGACCCATTCAAAGGAGCCCATCATGAAACAATCGATCGACGCACTGCTGCGCGAGGACCGCGCCCACTTCATGCATCCGTCGACGCACGCATACGACCACGAGACCGGCGCGCTGCCCGGCAAGATCGTGCGCGGCGCGCAAGGCATTCACATCGAGGATCACCACGGCAAGCGCTATATCGATGCGTTCGCCGGCCTCTACTGCGTGAACATCGGCTACGGCCGCACCGAAGTCGCCGACGCGATGTACGCGCAAGCGAAGCAGCTCGCGTACTACCACACGTATGTCGGCCACTCGTCGGATGCGATCATCGAACTGTCGTCGCGCATCATCGACTGGGCGCCGGCCGGGATGAAGAAGGTTTACTACGGGATGTCGGGTTCCGACGCGAACGAGACGCAGGTCAAGATCGTCTGGTACTACAACAACGTGCTCGGCCGCCCGAACAAGAAGAAGATCATCTCGCGCGAGCGCGGCTATCACGGCTCCGGCATCGTGACCGGCAGCCTCACGGGCCTGCCGAGCTTCCACCAGCATTTCGACCTGCCGATCGACCGCGTGAAGCATACGGTGTGTCCGCACTGGTATCGCAAGGCGCCGGCCGGCGTGAGCGAAGCGCAGTTCGTCGCGTACTGCGTCGACGAACTCGAAAAGCTGATCGCGCGCGAAGGTGCCGACACGATCGCCGCGTTCATCGCGGAGCCGGTGATGGGGACGGGCGGCATCATCGAGCCGCCGGCCGGCTACTGGCCCGCGATCCAGGCCGTGCTGCGCAAGCACGACATCCTGCTGATCTCGGACGAAGTCGTCTGCGGGTTCGGGCGTCTGGGCTCGAAGATGGGCGCGCAGCACTTCGGGATCGCGCCCGATCTGATCACGGTCGCGAAGGGGCTGACGAGTGCGTATGCGCCGCTGTCGGGCGTGATCGTCGGCGAGAAGGTGTGGGACGTGATCGCGCGCGGCTCGCAGGCGCACGGGCCGATGGGGCACGGCTGGACGTATTCGGGCCACCCCGTGTGCGCGGCCGCCGCACTCGCGAACCTCGCGATCCTCGAACGCGAGAATCTGGTCGGCAACGCTGCCGAAGTGGGCGCGTATTTCGGCGCGAAGCTGCGTGACGCGTTCGGCGCGCATCCGCTCGTCGGCGAGGTCCGCAGCGTCGGGATGCTGGCGGCGCTCGAATTCATGGCCGACAAGGATGCACGCACGCCGTTCGATCCGGCGCTGAAGATCGGCGCGCAGGTATCGGCCGCGGCGCTGCAGCGTGGCGTGATCGCGCGCGCGATGCCGCACGGCGACATTCTCGGCTTCGCACCGCCGCTCGTGATGACGCGGGCGGAAGCCGACGAGATCGTCGGTATCGTGAAGGAAGCGGTGGACGAGGTCGCGGAGCGCAATGTTTCGATCGTAGCCTGAGTTTTCTGTGGGTCCGATGCGCGCGCAAGCGCGCGAAGTGACGCCGTCGCACGGAAGTGCGGCGGCGTTTTTGCTTCACGTGGGATCATTCGCGAAAGCGGTGCTTCTTGCCACGACGCAACACCATCGCATCAATCGCTCGAACATCGTCAATATGGTCCGCACGGCGCCCGCTGCGTTCCACGCGTCACTCAGTAGTCCCACACGACAGGGACGAAGCGGAAGCCGTCGCCGTCTCTCGCAATGTGGCCTATCGACGGAAACGCGACATGCGCCGCAGCCAGCATCGCGCCGGTTTCGGCGGCTTCGTTGAACAGCGCGATCCGGACGTTGGTAGCCGCTTGCGGATCGTGCTCGAAGCCGTTTTGCCAGTCTGGATGGTCGAAGTTCACTTCGAAGATCGCGTCGCCCGCGAACGTCAGTCGTTCGCCGTTCGATGCGATATCGACCACGCAGTGTCCCGGCGTATGGCCGCCGGTCACGCGCGCCGATAAGCCGGCCGCAACTTCCACGGTGTGGTCGAACGGTACGATGTGCTCGCGATACAGCTCCACGAATCGCGCCGCGGCCTTGCGTAGCGCGGGCGGGACGGTTTCCGGCATCACCGTCTTGCTGAAGTCCGGATTCTTCCAGAACGCCAATTCCGCGGCCGACACGTGAATGCGCACGTCGGGGCTCAGCCGGGCCTTGACGCCGTCGACGTTCAGGCCGCCGACGTGATCCATATGCATGTGGGTGATCACGATGTCGGTGATCGCGGCGAGATCGATGCCTGCGGACTCGAGACGCATCACCGACCGTCCCGCGCGCGTGAAGTATTCGAAGCCGTCGCCCATGCCCGAGTCGATCAGGATCAGGCGATCGGCGCTGCGCACCAGCGCGATATTCAGCGCCCAGTCGAACATGTCGCGTTGCAGGAACCGTCCGTCGAACCATTCGTTGCGGTCCGCCTCGCTCACATTGGTGGACATCGTGGAAGTCGGTAGCGACAGAACGCCGTCGCTGATCAGCACGACGTCGACGTCGCCGATGCGCACCGCGTAGCGGGATGGAACGAGCTCACCAGCCGCTTCCTTGCCAAGAGGGGGCGTTACCGGCCGCACGTTGTGGATTGATCCGTTCATGTTCAATCGTCCTCTTCATCGAGTGGGGCTTTCCACGCTGCGCAGCGCGGTTCGCGCGCGATCGTGCATGATGCGCTTTTCGTGTCGCGCGCATGCCGATCGAGCATGTCGGCGATTGTAGGTAGGCCAGGCGAACGCCTGAAGCACCGCGCCTGCGAACATCGTGTTGTCCTCGCGCCAACAATCCGCCGGCGGGTTCATGGCGCTGAAATGCACATCGCCCGCCGTCCGTCGTCGGACCGCGGGCGATGCAAGGGATGCCGTTTATGGGAGCGGCGCGCGCGCCGCATCCGGTATCAACCCGGCTGTCGCCCGGGCACCGTCTCGCCGCGCAGCGAGCATCCGCACGTCTCGATCACCCCCGACAGCGCCACCAGCCCGATCGCACAGGCCGCCATCATGTAATACGCGGGAATCAACGCATTGCCGGTCTTGCCGATCAGCCAGTCGTTGATGATCGGCGCGGTGCCGCCGAACAGCGACGTCGACACGTTGTACGCGATCGCCATGCCCGCATACCGCACGTGGGTCGGGAACATCGCCGGGAACATCGCGGAGATGGTCGCGAGCTGCGGCACGTAAAGCAGGCCCAGCACCGCGAAGCCGACGAATGCACCGAGCACGCCGTGCGTCATCAACGTGAACATCGGCACGGCCGCGACGAACAGCCCGACCAGCGAGATCCACCACATCGCCTTGCGGCCGACGCGATCCGACAGCCAGCCGGCGAACGGCAGCAGCACCATCATCGCGAGCATGCCGATCAGCGGAATCAGCAACGACATGTTCTCGCTGACGCCGAGCTCCTTGTGCATGTAGGTCGGCATGTACGCGAGCAGCACGTAGTTGACGACGTTCAGTGCGACGACGAGCCCGCCGAGCAGCAGCAGCGGCCGCGCGTAGCGGACCAGTAGTTGACCGATCGGCAGCGCGGTCGCGGCGGTGCTCTGCTCGCGCCGGTGCGCCTGCTCCTCGAGTTCGCGGAACACCGGCGTTTCCTCGAGGCGCGAACGCAGATAGAAGCCGACCAGCCCGAGCGGCGCCGCGACGAGGAACGGCAGGCGCCAGCCCCACGCATGCATCGCGGTGTCGCCGAGCAGCAGCGCGAAGCCGAGCATCAGCAGCGCGCCGAGCGAGAACCCGGCAAGCGTCGCGAATTCGAGGAAGCTGCCGCACAGGCCGCGTCGCGAATCCGGCGCGTATTCGGCGATGAAGGTCGCCGCGCCGCCGTATTCGCCGCCGGTTGAAAAGCCCTGCACCATGCGCAGCACGATCAGCGCGGCCGGCGCGAGCCAGCCGGCGCTCGCATAGGTCGGCAGCACGCCGACGAGCAGGGTCGCGCCCGACATCGTGAGAACGGTCAGCGCGAGCACGCGCTTGCGGCCGAGGCGGTCGCCGAGTGGGCCCCAGAACAGGCCGCCGAGCGGGCGGATCAGGAACGAGATCGCGAAGGTGCCGAGTGCGAACAGCGTCGCGCTGGCCGTGTTGCCGGGAAACAGCGCGGCGGAGATGTAGGCGAGTCCGTACGCGTAAATCCCGTAATCGAACCATTCGGTCGCATTGCCGAGGGCGGCGGCCGCGATCGCGACCCGCGGCAGGCAGTGCGGCTCGTCGCCGCGGGAAGCCGTCTCGTCCGGAACGGACGTGGCGGCGGAAACGGAAGTCCACGATGGCACGTATCGCATGAGGGGTCCTCGCTATCAGCGTGCGCCCGGGCGGGCGCCGACGAGGATCAAAGTAATCCCGCCAATTAGCGATGCCCGATGTCATAGGACGATGTGGGGATCGGGGTTTTCCCGTGCCGTGGTCGCTGTTTACCGCACGTACGGCAGCAACGCGCGCAGCCAGCACGCGACCGCCACCGCGCCGCCATCCGGCGTGCCGATCGCGCGTTCGCCGAGATAGCTCGCTCGCCCCGCGCGCGGCGTCATGCCGGCCGTTCGCTGCGCGCCGTGTTCCGCCGCCTCGACGGCTTGCGCCCATGCGTCAGCTGGGGCGCGCTCATGATCGAGCGCGCGATCGAACGCATCGGCGGCCGGCACCAGCGCATCGAGCATCGTCCGGTCGCCGGCACGTGCGCCGCCCAATTCGGAGATCGCGTCCACCGCGCTGCGCAATGCCGCGGCCCAGTCGCGCGCCGAGGGTGCGGCGGTATCCGAAGCATCGACGAGGCGCCGCGACGCGCGCAGCAGCGCGGTCGCATAAAACGGTCCCGAGCTGCCCGCGATCGCTCGGCGCAACGCGGTGCCCAGCGCCGCAAGCGTGCTGGCCGGCGTCCCGTACGCGGCTTCCGGCAATGCGAGGATCGCCTGCGCGGCGCGATACATGCTCGCGCCGAGATCGCCGTCGCCCGCGGCCGTGTCGAGCTCCGTCAGCGTTGCTTCGTTGTCGATCAACGCTTGCGCGACCGCGTGCAGCGCCGGCCGCAGCCGCGCTGCCCACGCGTGGCCGGCCGCATCGAGCGGCGGCAGCGGCTGGTCGGGCGCCGCTGCCGCCGCCACCTGGATGTGCGCGTTGACCGCGCCGACGCCGGGCCATGCACGCGCCTGCGTCGGCGCGTCGAGCAGGGCGGCGCGTTCGTCGTTCAGCCGCAGCAGCGAGATCGAGCAGCCGGGCATGTTCAGCGCCGACAGGAACGTGCCGGCCCAAGCCCGCGCGACGGCGATGCCGCGCCGGCTCAGGTTGTCGTACGCGGCGCGCAGCACGATCGCCAGTTCCATGTCCGGCGTCGCGCCGAGACCGTTGACGAACAGCGCGACGCGTTCGCCGCGATCGAGCACGAGGTCGGCGACGATGCTCGACAGCAGCGTCTCGACCAGCGCGTCGGCCGGCAGCGGCGCGGTGCGTTCGACGCCTTTCTCGCCGTGGATGCCGAGGCCAAGCTCGATCTCGTGATCGGCGAGGCTGAACCCCGACTTGTCGGCGCCGGGGATCGTGCAGCCGTCGAGCGCGACACCCATCGTGCCGAGTTCGGCGGCCGCGTCGCGCGCGATTGCCGCGACGCGGGCGAGCGGCAACCCGCGCGCAGCGGCCGCGCCGGCCAGCTTGTGGATCAGCACGGTGCCCGCGATCCCGCGTCGTTGCCCGCGTTCGACGCGGCCGCGCAGCGACACGTCGTCGGCGACGATCACGGTCTCCACGGGAATGCCCTCGGCGCGCGCAAGTTCGGCGGCCAGCCCGAAATTGAGGCGGTCGCCGGTGTAGTTCTTCACGATGAGCAGCGCGCCGTTCGGGCCGGCGCACGCGCGGATCGCGGCGAGCACGGCGTCGGTGGGCGGCGACGTGAACACCTCGCCGCAGACGGCCGCGCTCAGCATCCCTTCGCCGACATAGCCGCCGTGCGCGGGCTCGTGGCCGCTGCCGCCGCCGGACAGGATCGCGACGGGGCGCTGCGACGGCTCGGGCAACGGCCGGCGCACGAGCACCTGCTCGTCACCGAGGATCGCGACATGCGGCGACTGCCGCGCGATGCCTTCGAGCATTTCGCGCACGACATCGGACGGGTGGTTCACGAGCTTTTTCATGGCAACGGGTTCCTGACGGTGGGACGAAGCCCGGCGGCACGCATGCCGTGCCGCCGGGCTTCGAACTTTGGATGGTAGACGGCGCGCTCAGAAAGCGGCGCGCCGCGCGGCCGGCGTTACGTAACATCGAAGCATTCGTAGCACGAATGTAACGAAAACAGAGCCGCTCATGGGGGCCGAAACGTATCGAGCATGATTGCGGGCAGCACTCGCACGGGCGCGCTGAGGCTGGCGTTGCGGCGGGCAGGCCCGTTCGCCTGGCGCCAATGGCATGGAAAATGCTGTTTCTCCCCCGGTCCTCAATCGAACATTTCCATCGCCCGGACCGCGAGGAGACCACCATGTATCGAACCCGCATTGTCACGTCCGCGGCGTTGCTCGCCGCCGCCGGCATGCTGGCCGCCTGTGGCGGCAACGACGTCGCCGCGCCGTCGAGCGCGAACGCGAGCACCAGCGGCGCAAGCATCGCCGGCAATACGCCGGGCAGCAACACCTCGGACGGGGGCTGGGGCACCAGTGGCGCCCCCGGCACCCGTGGTGTCGTGAGTACTGCCGGCGCGCTCGCGATCGGCGTCGGCTCGACCGTCGGTGCGATATCGTTGCCGGTACTCGGGAATACCGTGACGCGCAGCGCGGGCGACACGATCTCGAGCGTCAGCACGATTTCGCGCGCCGCGACCGATGCGCTCAGCGACGGGCTCGGCAAGATCGGTTCGACGTCGAACCCGGTCGGCACGGCGGTCGCCGGCCTTGGCGACGTCGTCGGCGCGACGGCGAATCCGGTCGCGGGCCTCGCGCAGACCGTCCGCGCGCTCGGCTCGGGGCCGCTGGCGCCGCTCGCGCCGGTGACGACACCCGTCGGCGCGGTGCTCGACACCGTGGCCGGCGGACTCGGCACGGCAGGCAACACGGTCGGCGCGACGCTGGCGTCGGGCGCCGTGCAACAGGTCACGCAGCCGCTCAGCTCGGCCGTCACGCCGCTCGTCATCACGGCCGGCCAGGCGACGCAGCAGATTGGCGCGACCACGGGCCTCGGGCAGCCGGTGGCCGGTCTGCTCGGGCAAGTCGGCAGCGCGCTGGCGACGACGGGCTCGCGGATGGGGTCCGTTTCGTCGCAGCCGGCCGTCGGCGCGGTGGGGGCGCTCGTCGGCGCGCTCGGCAATACCGTCACGAACGCGGGTGGACTCGTGAACTACAACGGCCCGAACGGCGTCGCGCCGATTCCCGGCCTGATCGTGAGTCTCGCGGGCGCTTCCATCACCACCGTGCAGAACGGTCCGTCGAACGGTTCGAGCGCGTCCGGCCCGCTCGGCGGCGTGCTGTCGGGGCTGGGCTCGACGCCGCTCGGGTCGCTGACCGGTGCGCTCGGCGGCACGACCGGTGCCGGTGCGGCGAGCCCGCTGGCGCCGGTGGCGAATCTCGTGTCGTCGGTCACTGGCACGCTCGGTGGCGCGGGGGGCGTGGCCGGCTCCTCGGCGAATCCGCTCGCGCCCGTTACGTCGTTGCTCGGCGGCGTGACGGGCGTCGTCGGGAAATAGTGGCGTACTGCACGGCGAGCGGCTGGACCACGCGCTGCTCGCCGTGGGGAAGGCGAGCAGCGCATCGGCCTGGCCGGTCCATGCCGCCGATGGATTGCCAAAAGCCGAAGCTTCGGGCGCCCGCATCGCCGACGCGCGGCGCCGCGTGCTGCAGCGCGATCGTGCTTACTTGAGTGCTGCGATCGCCTTCGCGCGAATCAGCCGCGCACGCAGCACGTTCCGGCTGATGCCGAGCAGTCGCGCGGCCTGGACCTGATTGCGGTGACTGAAGTCGAACGCGACCCGCATCACGGTGTCCTCGATGCGTTCGAACAGGTTCTCGTGCGGCTCGTCGAACAGCGCGCACAGTGCCAGTTCGAGCGCTTCCTGACCCGGCACGCGGCCCGCCGCTTCCCGCGCGCCGGCAACCACGACCCGCACGCATGACGTCGACAGGTTCAGGTCGGTGTCCTGCAGCGCATCGTGGCGGCTCACCAGCAGCGCGTGATGGATCACGTTCTCCAGTTCGCGGATATTGCCGGGCCACGAATGCGCTTCGAGGCGGCGCGCCGCGCGCGGGTCGATGCTGCGCGGCCCGTGGCCGACGCGGCTGCGGTATTCGTCGAGGAAGTGGCGCGCGAGCGGCACGATGTCGCCCGGCCGTTCGCGCAACGTCGGCACGTCGAGCCGCACGACGTTGAGCCGGTAGAACAGGTCGGCGCGAAACCGTCCGTCCGCCACCGCTTGCTGCAGGTCGACGTTGGTCGCGGCCACCACGCGCACGTCGATAGGAACGCCCGTGCGCGAGCCGAGCCGCACGACCTCGCGCTCCTGCAGCACGCGCAGCAGCTTGACCTGCATCGACAGCGGCAGGTCGCCGATCTCGTCGAGAAACAGCGTGCCGCCGTTCGCGGCTTCGAACCAGCCGGGCTTCGCGCCGACCGCGCCCGTGAATGCACCTTTCTCGTGACCGAACAGTTCGCTGTCGACGAGCGCGTCGGAGAGCGCGCCGCAGTTCACGGCGACGAACGGGCCGCCGCCGCGATGGCTGACGTCGTGCACGTGGCGCGCGATCAACTCCTTGCCGGTGCCGGTCTCGCCGGCGATCAGCACGTTCGCGTCGCTCGGCGCGACGAGCCGCACGCGTTCGAGCAGCGCGAGCGAACGCGGATCGACGAACATGGGCGTGCGGGTGCGGGCTCGCGCATGGTGCGTGGAGCGCTCGAGAACGGGCGCGCCGCGCGATTCGTCCGGCTGCGCGGTGACGACACGAAGGTTGACCGGGCGCGGCGTTGCAAAGAGAGAAGTCATGGCGATGAGGACGTAAGTCGATCGAACGGTTCGAACCAGCGTCGACTGGCGCCGCAGTCCGGTTGCTGCCTGATCAGCAGAGTGTTCAGTGTTTTGCGCCGCACGGGAAACATCGATTTCTGATAACGAAAGCCGGATTGCTGCGCAGGATGCAACGGCGCGGAAGCGCGCTGTCGCGACAGCGGATTCGACGTCATCGCGTTCGATGCAATGGTGTCCGATCGCGGCGATCCGCCGAATGGCGGGCGCGAATCTGCTGATCGAGCAGCAGCGCATCAGCAACGCTGTTTCCGTCGGTTCATCGCGCTGCGGAATATCGATGCGATGCGGCTGGCGAAACGCTTTCCATGACTGGTTATTTGGCCGCGAAAGCTTTGACAGATGGGCGATCGAATGAAACTTCGTGATGCAGATGATCTGCGCGATCGTGCATCCGTCGACAATGGCACGCTCCTTGCGAACCCGACCTGCATCCGCGCGCTTGTCGCCGCCGCGTAGCCCGTCTTTCGTTTTTCCCCTTCGATCAGGACCTCTCATGAGCATTCACGAACCAGCAGCCGACGGCGTCAAATTCGCGTACTGGGTGCCGAACGTCAGCGGCGGCCTCGTCGTCAGCACGATCGAGCAGCGTACCGACTGGAGCCTCGAGTACAACCAGAAGCTCGCGCGCACGGCCGAGGCGGCCGGCTTCGACTACGCGCTGAGCCAGATCCGCTTCACGGCCGGCTATGGCGCCGAATTCCAGCACGAGTCGGTCTCGTTCAGCCAGGCGCTGCTGCATGCGACGACGAAACTGAAGGTGCTCGCCGCGATCCTGCCGGGGCCGTGGCATCCGGCCGTGGTCGCGAAGCAGCTCGCGACGATCGACCACATTTCCAATGGACGCATCGCGATCAACGTCGTCAGCGGCTGGTTCAAGGGGGAATTCACATCGATCGGCGAGCCGTGGCTCGAGCACGACGAACGCTATCGGCGCTCGAAGGAATTCATCCAGGCGCTCAAGGGCATCTGGACGCAGGACAATTTCACGTTCAAGGGCGACTTCTACCGCTTCAACGATTACACGCTGAGCCCGAAGCCCATTCAGAAACCGCACCCGGAGATATTCCAGGGTGGCAGTTCGCGCGCGGCGCGCGACAACGCGGCGAGCGTGTCGGACTGGTACTTCACGAACGGCAATACGCCGGAGAACCTGAAGGCGCAGATCGACGACATCCGCGCGAAGGCCGCCGCGAACGACCATCGCGTGCGGATCGGCGTCAACGCGTTCGTGATCGCGCGCGACACCGAGGAAGAGGCGCGGGCCGTGCTCGACGACATCGTCCGGCACGCACACGTCGAGGCCGTGCATGCGTTCGGCGATGCGGTGAAGGAGGCCGGCAAGGCGTCACCGGAAGGCGAGGGCAACTGGGCGAAATCCACGTTCGAGGATCTCGTGCAGTACAACGACGGTTTCCGCACGAACCTGATCGGCACGCCGCAACAGATCGCCGAGCGGATCGTCGCGCTGAAGGCGATCGGCGTCGATCTCGTGCTCGCCGGGTTCCTGCATTTCATCGAGGAAGTCGAGTATTTCGGCAAGCGCGTGTTGCCGCTCGTGCGCGAGCTCGAAGCGCAGCGGCAGGCAGTTGCCGCGTGATGCGCGCGGGTGTGCAGGACGTGGCGATCGTGTGAACGTCACGGCCGGCGCCGCGTGCCGCCGGCCGTCGACGAACGCTGCGTCACGACGAGCGGCGCGGGCCGGGCGTGAATTCATCCGATCCGCGTCCTGCCGCCCGCGTCACGCCGCACCCGCCATTTTCGATGCCTCGACGAGCATCTGCACGCCGAGGCCACCGAGCACCGCGCCCATCGCCCAGCGCTGCGCGAGCAGCAGCGCCGGACGCCCATGCAGGTATTTCGCGATGCCGCTCGAGCAGATCGCGACCAGCCCGTTCGCCGACGCGAACGCCGCGATCAGCAACGAACCGAGAAAGAGCGACTGGCCGAACACGCTGCCTTGCCGGTAATCGATGAACTGCGGCAGCAGCGACACGAACAGCATCGCGAGCTTCGGATTCAGCACGCTGGTCGTCGCGCCCATCGCGAGCAGCCGCAGCGGCTGCTCGTTCGGCAGTGTCTTCACCTCGAACGGCGACCGGCCGCCCGGCCGGACCGCCTGCCACGCGAGATAGAGCAGATACGCGGCGCCCACCACGCCGAGCACGGTGCCCGCGTACGGCACGCTCAGGAACAGCGTCGTGATCCCGAACGCGGCGCCGAACATGTAGAACAGATAGCCCACCATCACGCCCGCCAACGAAATCAGCCCGGCGGTGCGCCCCTGCGCGATCGAGCGCGACATCACGTAGACCATGTTCGGCCCCGGCGTGATCGCGAGCATGCCGCCGATGACCAGGAATCCGTAGAGCGAGCCGGAGGTGTGCATGGTTGCTGCTTCCCGCGATGAATGTCGATGGCATTCATTGTCCAGCGATGGAGGCAGCCAGTAAAACGGGATAAACTGAATCGATTGATCAGATTTTCTGAATGCCATGAAGAAGCTCGATCTCGATGTGCTGGCAATGGTGGTGGCGGTGACGGAGTCCGGCTCGTTCGCGCAGGGCGCGCAAGCGGTGCACCGGTCGCCGTCGGCGGTGAGCATGCAGATCAAGGCGCTGGAGGATGCGCTCGGCAAGCCGCTGTTCATTCGCGACACGCGCAACGTCACGGCCACCGACGACGGCCGCATGCTCGCCGATTACGGCCGCCGGATGCTGGCGATGCGCGACGAGGCGTGGGCGTCGGTCGTGCGCCCGGAGATCCGCGGGCGCGTGACGATCGGCGTGCCGGACGATTACATCTCGTCGCTGCTGCCGCAGGTGCTCGGCAAGTTCGCCGCGATGCATCCGCGCGTCGAAGTGCGCGTGATCGGCCAGCCGAGCAGCGCGCTCGTGCCGATGCTGAAGGACAACACCGTCGACCTTGCCTGTCTCACGCGCATCAAGGGCGTGAGCGGCGAACTGGTGCGGCGCGAGCCGATCGTGTGGACGGGCTCTGCAAAACGGAACGTGTGGGAAGAGCGGCCGCTGCCGGTCGCGTTCTTCACGCACGGCGGCAGCATGGCGCGCGATCACGCGATCAAGGCGCTGAACCGGCAGAAGATTCCGTTCCGGATGTCATACGAGAGCCCGAGCTTCCTCGGCTTGCTCAGCATGGTCGAGGCCGGCCTCGCGGTCGCGCCGCTCGCGCGCTGCAGCATTCCCGCGCATCTGGTTCAACTGTCGCCGAACGAAGGGTTGCCGCCGCTCGACGCGCTCGACGTCGTGTTGGCGCGCAGCGCGCAGTCGGCGCGCCCGCCGTGCGATTACCTCGCCGAACAGATTCTCAATGAATGGCGCGCGTGATCGCGCGGTCCGTCCGCCCGCGCGTCAGCACGATTTCAGCAGCCATTCCCGAAACGCCACCAGCGACGGCAGCGTGTCGTTTTCCGGCGGATACACGAGGTAATAGCTGCGCTGGCTGGTGATCGCATCGCCGATCGACACCAGTTCGTTGCGGCTCAGCTCGTCCTCCACCAGCACCTTCGGCACGAGGCCGATCCCCATTCCGGCCCGCACGGCCTGGATCAGGTGCGACGTCAGTTCGAAGCTGGGACCGATCCGCATCTCGCGATGATCGAGCCCGAAATGCGAGAACCATTCGGCCCACGCGTGCTGATTGCTCGTCACGCCCAGCAGCGTCTGCCCCACCGCCCACGCCGGCGCACGCGGGCCGGCCTTGCGGCGCCCGGCCGCCGCATCGGGGCTCGCGATCGCGATCAGGAACTCGTTGTACAGCCGGTGCGCGTGCAGGCCGGGCCAGTCGCCCGCGCCGACGGTGATGGCCGCGTCGAGGTCGTCGGAGTGGAAGTCGATGCCGCCGATCCGCGAATGCAGGTGCACGGTCACGCCCGGATGCGCGGCGTAGAAATCGTGCAGATGCGGCAGCAGCCATTTGGAGCCGAAGGTCGGCAAGGTCGCGAGCCGCAGCGTGCCGGCGCCGGCCTGATGCGACATCGCCTGCAGCGTCGCACCGCGGATGCGCCCGAGCGCGCCGCTCAGCTCGACGAAGTAGCGCCGTCCGACTTCCGTCAGTTTCACCGAGCGGCCCTCACGCCGGAACAGCGGCACACCAAGCTGATCCTCGAGCGTCTGGACCTGCCGGCTGATCGCGCTCTGGCTCAGCGACAGCTCGTCGGCCGCGCGCGTGTAGCTTTCGTGGCGCGCGGCGGCTTCGAACACCAGCAGCAGCGACATGGACGGGGTCAGGCGGCGGTAATTCATGAGTTTTATGCAAGTTTTGCCGGGGGAGAATTCGTTTGTTTCTCGCGATGATTCGCAAGATACTGGATTTCCGCGTTGCGGGGAATCTTGCTCAAAACTCATGTTTCCGAGCGAAGCCACGCGCCGCTCCATCCACATTGCGCTTTCATCCCATGTCGATCGCTTCGTTGCCCCGTCCCGTCAGCCCGTCCGAGGGGCGTTATCGCGACTTTCTCGCCGCCCTCCAGGCGGCCGGATTCGCCGGTGAAATCCGCGCGGACCATGCGAACCGGACCGTACAGGCGACCGACAACTCGATCTACCAGCGCCTGCCTCAGGCGGTGGTCTGTCCCGCGCATGCGGACGACGTGCGGCTGCTCGCGCGCCTGCTTGCCGAGCCCGCGCACCGCGACGTCGCCGTGGCGGCGCGCGGTGGCGGCACGGGCACCAACGGGCAGTCGCTGACCGACGGCGTGGTCGTGGATCTGTCGCGCAACATGAACCGGATCCTGGAAATCAACGCCGGCGAGCGCTGGGTGCGCGTGCAGGCGGGCGTCGTCAAGGACCAGCTCAACGCCGCGCTGAAGCCGCACGGCCTCTTTTTCGCGCCCGAGCTGTCGACGTCGAACCGCGCGACGGTCGGCGGAATGATCAACACCGACGCGAGCGGGCAGGGCAGTTGCACGTACGGCAAGACGCGCGACCACGTGCTGGCGCTCGACTTCGTGCTGTTGGGCGGCGAGCAGCTGCACAGCGACGCGCTCGCCGATGACGAACTGGAACGCCGCTGCGCGCGGCAGGACCGCGTCGGCAAGGTGTATCGCACCGCGCGCCGCATCAGCGACGAAAAGGCCGCGCTGATCGACGCGAAGTTTCCGAAGCTCAATCGCTGCCTGACCGGCTATGATCTCGCGCACCTGCGCGAACCGGACGGCCGCTTCAACCTGAACAGCGTGCTGTGCGGCGCCGAAGGCTCGCTCGGTTTCGTCGTCGAGGCGAAGCTGAACGTGTCGCCGATCCCGAAGTATTCGGTGCTCGTCAACGTGCGCTACGCCGGCTTCATGGACGCGCTGCGCGATGCGCGTGCGTTGCTCGAGCTCAAGCCGCTGTCGATCGAGACGGTCGACTCGAAGGTGCTGATGCTCGCGATGAAGGATTTCGTGTGGAGCAGCGTGGCCGAGTATTTTCCGCAGGACGATGCGGGTCCGACGCTCGGCATCAACCTGATCGAATTCAGCGGCGACGATGCCGACGACGTCGATGCGCGCGTGCGCGCGTTCGTCGAGCATTTGCGCACCGACACGAGCGTCGAGCGGCTGGGCCACACGCTCGCGACCGGCGACGATGCGGTGAAGCGCGTGTACGCGATGCGCAAGCGCGCGGTCGGCCTGCTCGGCAACGTGCAGGGCGAGGCGCGTCCGCAGCCGTTCGTCGAGGACACCGCGGTGCCGCCCGATAATCTCGCCGCGTACATCGCCGAATTCCGCGCGCTGCTCGACGGCCACGGGCTGCAGTACGGGATGTTCGGCCACGTCGACGCGGGTGTGCTGCACGTGCGCCCGGCGCTCGACATGAAGGACCCGAAGCAGGCCGCGCTGGTGCGGCCGGTGTCGGACGCGGTGGCCGAACTCACGCAGCGGCATGGTGGCCTGTTATGGGGCGAACACGGCAAGGGCGTGCGCTCCGAATATGCGCCGGCGTTCTTCGGCGAGCTGTATCCGTCGCTGCAGCAACTGAAGGCCGCGTTCGATCCGCACAACCAGTTCAACCCGGGCAAGATCGCGACGCCGCCGGACAACACGTTGCGGCTGCTGAAGATCGACGAAGTGCCGACGCGCGGCGACCACGACCGGCAGATCGACGAGCGCGTGTGGCAGAGCTACGGCACGGCGATGCACTGCAACGGCAACGGCGCGTGCTACAACTTCGATCCGGACGACGCGATGTGCCCGTCGTGGAAGGCGACACGCGAACGCGTGCAGTCGCCGAAGGGGCGCGCGTCGCTGATGCGCGAATGGTTGCGTCTGCAAGGACAGGCCGGCGTCGACGTCGTCGCGGCGGCGCGCGCGCGACGGCCGTTCCTGCGCGGCCTCGTTGCGCGCTGGTGCAACAGCCGCGCCGCGCGCGACGGCGAAGCCGACTTCTCGCACGAGGTGTACGACGCGATGGCCGGCTGCCTCGCGTGCAAGTCGTGTGCGGGGCAATGCCCGGTCAAGGTCAACGTGCCCGAGTTCCGCTCGCGTTTTCTCGAGCTGTATCACCAGCGCTACCTGCGGCCGCTGCGCGACTACCTGATCGGCTCGCTCGAATTCACGATGCCGTGGATGGCGCGCGTGCCCGCGCTGTACAACGGCCTGATGCGTGCCGGCTGGGTGCGCACGCTGCTCGAGCGGCACGTCGGCATGGTCGACAGCCCGCTCCTGAGCCGCTTCGACCTCGCGGCCGTGATCCGGCAGTGGAACGTGCGGCCGGCCGATCCGCGGGCGCTCGCCTCGCTGGACGAGGCGCAGCGTGCGCGCAGCGTCGTGATCGTTCAGGATACCTTCACGCGCTATTTCGACACCGAGCAACTGGCGACGCTGATCGAGCTGGCCGCGCGCGTCGGCTTCCAGGTGTGGCTCGCACCGCTCGCGCCGAACGGCAAGGCGCTGCACGTGCAGGGCTTCCTCCGCGCGTTCGAGCAGGCGGCGATTCGCAATGCGACGCAACTGGCCGCGCTCGCGCGATCGGGTGTCGCGCTCGTCGGCCTCGATCCGGCGATGACGCTCACATATCGGCAGGAATACCTGAAGGTGACGGGGCTCGCCGACGTGCCGAAGGTCGCGCTGCCGCAGGAGTGGCTGCTGCACGCGCTGCCGGAAGCCGCGGCGGGCGCGGGTTCGGGCGGCGTATCGGCGGCGTATCGGCTGCTGCCGCATTGCACCGAGAAGACCAACGCGCCGGACAGCGGCAAGCAGTGGGCGCAGGTATTCGCGCGTCGCGGGCTGCGCCTGGCGGTTCAGGCGGCCGGCTGCTGCGGGATGTCGGGGACGTACGGGCACGAGGCGCGCAACCTGCAGACGTCGCAGGCGATCTATGCGCAATCGTGGGCCGCGCATGTCGATGCGCCGGACGAGGCGGGCGAAGCGCTGGCGACCGGGTATTCGTGCCGCAGCCAGGTGAAGCGCATGTCCGCGCGGCAGGTGCGTCATCCGCTGCAGGCACTGCTCGATCACGTGCGTGCGGCGGGGTGACGGGCGGCGGTGAGTGTGATGCGGCAGCGCGCGCGCCGGAATCGAGCGGCACGGGCGTGCCGCGACAGACACCCGCCCTGGCTCAACCGGCTTTCGCGGTCTTCCGCACGCGCGGCTTGCGCGCCGCCGGAAACGCGCCGACGCCGCGCGGCCGTTTCGGCTCGATGCCCGTTTTGCCGATGACGTGCCGGAAATCGATCTCGTGCGCGGCGAGCGCGCCGATCAGGGTCGCGATGACCGCGAGGTGGGAAGGGACGGTGCCCTTGCTCGAATAGTTCGTGATGGAACTTTCGTTCATACGGATCAGGCGGGCGAATTCCCGAGCCGTCAACTGCGCTTTCTTCAACTCCTGTTGAAATTCCGCATACGCCATTGCACACATGTCGCTTCATCTCCGCAAAACTTGAATCGGCTCCGCGCGGCGCCGGCGTCGACGGATGGCGTTCCCGTCGTGCCGGCGTCGCGGGGCGTTACATCTTCACCTGGTCGAGGAAGGTCTTCTTGCCGCTCTTGTAGCCGTAGATCGAGATGATCCCGTGCGTCAGGTCGCCCTTCGCGTCGAACGTCGTCGTGCCGATCACGCCTTCATATTTCGTCGACGGCATCGCCGCGAGGATCTTCGCCGGGTCGGTCGAGTTCGCGCGCTTCATCGCGTCGACCGCGATATAGACCGCGTCGTACGCGAACGGCGCATCGAACTTGATGCCCTGGTTGAAGCGCTTCTGGTACTTGGCGAGGAACGCCGCGCCGCCCGGCATCTTCTCGAGCGCCGCGCCGGCCTGCGAGCACAGCACGTTGTCGGCCGCCGGGCCGGCCAGCTCGGCCAGCGAGTCGGTGCACACGCCGTCGCCGGACAGGATCTTCGCGCGCAGGCCGAGCTGCTTCGCCTGCTTCGCGAGCGGGCCGCCGGTGGCGTCCATGCCGCCGTACATGATCGCGTCTGGGTTCTCGCCCTTGACCTTCGTCAGAATCGCGCGGAAGTCGACGGCCTTGTCGTTGGTCGCATCGTGCGACAGCACCTTCAGGCCGAGCGCCTTCGCCTTCTTTTCGAATTCGTTCGCGAGGCCCTGGCCGTACGCGGTCGAATCGTCGATCACCGCCACGCTCTTCACGCCCTTCGACTGCGCGTAGCTCGCGAGTGCCGGACCTTGCTGCGCGTCGGTCGCGACCACGCGATAGGTCGTCTTGAAGCCCTGCTGCGTGTAGGTGGGGTTCGTGGCCGACGGCGAGATCTGCACGATGCCGGCGTCGCTGTAGATCTTCGACGCCGGAATCGAGGTGCCCGAGTTCAGGTGGCCGATGACGGCGACGACCTTGTCGTCGACGAGCTTCTGCGCAACCTGCGTGGCCTGGCGCGGGTCGGCCGCGTCATCCTGCGCGTCGAGCTGCAGCGTGATCTTCTTGCCGCCGATCGTCAGGCCCTTCGCATTGATTTCCTCGACCGCGAGGCGCGCACCGTTCTCATTGTCCTTGCCGAGATGCGAAATGCCGCCCGTCGTCGGTTCGACGCTGCCGATCTTCACGACCTGGTCGGCCATCGCGCCCGATGCGGCCGCGAATGCGGCGGCGGCCAGTGCGACGGTCATCAGGGGTTTGCAGCGCATGCCGACAATGCTTCGTTCCATCTGCCATCTCCGTTGATTGATATTTCTATTACCGCCCGGTCGGCCGCGCGCCCTCGTGAGGCGATCGGCGAGCCGGACGAGTCTCCGTGACCCATGACGGGTTCGGCTTGCATGTCGCCGGGCCGTCGAGACCGGCGATTTCGTCTGACGACATGCAATTGGTATGAATATATCTGAACCCGTTTGCGCCCGCTTGCGCGAATTGCCCGGCCTTGCGCAAATATGATGCGCTTGCGCGGCTTTTCGCGCAGATGTGGCTGTTTTGTACCGTCGAATGCTCCGATTATTCGACCGGACCGCCACCGATGACCATGGACAGTGCAACGCAATCAGTCGAGAACTGTTCGGTCGGTTTGTCTGCACACTTTCATCGTCACGCCGCAGCAAAGCCGCCATCCGATTGATGCAACTAACGGTCAAGTCCGCCCGCGTCGATGAATTGGCGCGCGGTGTCGAACTGCATGTGTGTCAGTTTTGCAGCCGACGGGGCCCGGCTTGGCGGAACCGCGCCCCCGTCGTTCTTCGAGCAAGTCTTGTCGTCCGACGAAACCGCGCGCCTATGTCCGTCCGCGCAAGGCCACGAGTATCACGCCGGCAATTGCCAGCAGGCCACCGCACACCGTCTCGATGCCGGGGCGCTCGCCCGTCAGCGCCATCGACAATGCCGTCGCGACCGCCGGCGTCAGATAGAGGAAATTGGCGGCGCGCGCCGCGCCGAAGTGGCCAAGCGCGAAGGTCCACGTCGCGTAGCCCAGCGCGGCGGGAAAGACGCCGAGCACCAGGACGGCAAGCGTCGTGTCGCGCGAAGCCCCGCCGCCGAGCGACACGAGCGCGCCGGGCAGCCATGGCGTGAGCAGCACCGCACCCGCCAGCAGCGTATAGGCGGCGCAGGGCAGCGCGCCGTACACGGGAATCAGCCGCCGCTGCAACACGAAATAGCTGGCCGAACACAGCGCCGCGCCGAGAATCAGCGTGCTCCCGGAGCCGAGGACGAGACCGCCCGGCTGTCCGTGCGCGATCACCGCGATGCCGGCCAGGCTGACCAGCGAGCCGAGCCATCCCCAGCGATTGAAGCGTTCGCGCAGAAACACCGCGGCCAGCACCGCCGTGAAGATCGGCAGCGTGTTCACGATGAAGCTCGCGGCGCCGGCCGACACGGTCTGCTCGCCGGTATTGAGCAGCGCGTTGTAGAGCGCGATGCCGAGCAAGCCGCAGACGAGAAAGCGCAACGCGTCGCCCGTGGCCGGCAGTCGAGGCCGCCGCCACGCGAGCCATGCGATCACGAGCACGGCCGCGGTCGCGAAGCGTGCGGCCGCGAGCTGCAGCGGGGCCAGGCCGTGCAGGCCGATGCGGATGAACGGGAAGGCGGAGGCCCACGAGACGATCGTGAACGCCACCGCGCCGGCCGCGACGAGCGGCAGTCGCGCGCCGCGCGACGAGGGGGAAGAAAGCGTGTTCATGCGGCAATGGTGCGGCGTGGTCAGATGTTAAGCTAGCGCACAGATCAACATGCGGGTATGAATATGGCTCACAGCTCGGTGCGCATGCGGCAGCGTGTGGCGGACGCGCTGCCGGCCCTCGCGTCGGCACCCGGCCCGCGGCCGCCGCTGGCCAGCCTTGAGACCGTGTGCGCGGTGGCGCGGCAGGGTTCGTTTCTGGCGGCCGCCGATGCCTCCGGCGTCACGCATGGCGCGATCAGCCGGCGTGTGGCGGCCGTCGAGAACTGGCTGGGCATGGCATTGTTCGAACGTCATGCGCGCGGCGTGCGGCTGACGCCGGACGGTCAGCGCTTCGTCGGCCGGATCGAACAGGCGTTCGCGATCATCGACGGCGCGGCCGATCAGTGGCGCTCGCCGCGCACGCCGCGGCTGGTCAGGATGAGCGTGGTGCCGGCGTTCGCGCAGCTCTGGCTGCTCGAGCGCCAGCGTGCGCTCGAGAGCGAAGCGCCCGCGTTGCGCATCGAGCTCGGCATCGAGCTTCGCAACGTGGATATCGCCGCCGGCGAAGCGGATCTGTCGATCCGGTACGGACGCGGCAACTGGCGTCAGCTCGAGACTCACGAGTTCATGCCGGAAACGCTTTATCCGGTCGCGCATCCGCGGCTCGCCGCGCAACTGGCCGCGCTGCGCCGTCGAAACGGCGACGCGGCGCTGCTCGAGATGCCGCTGTTGCACGACTCCGACGTGACGGGCTGGCGTACCTGGTTCGACGCGCTCGGCATTCCGTTCAAGCCGCGCGCGCAGGATCGCCGCTTCGAGGACTACAACCTGGTGCTCGCGGCGGCCGAAGCCGGGCTCGGCGTGGCCCTGGCGCGGATGCCGCTCGCTGAGGCATATCTCAGGCGCAGCGCGCTCGTGCGCGTGAGCCGCCATGAGGTCGAGTCGCTGCTGAGGTATCACTTCGTGCATGCGAAGGGCGAGAATCGTCCGGAAGTGCTCGCGCTGATGGAGCGGATGCGGGCGGCGCTGGGGTAGGCGACGGCAGCGTCGGGACCGGCGACGCGACGTGCGTCGACGCCGCTGGCGCTCGACCGCGGCCATGGGATCGTCGACAATGCGACCGCGGAAAACCGCGAGATCCGAAGATGAACGAGAATCGACAGTTTTTGCAGACGTGCGGATGCAGAGGGAGAGAGTGAGTAATGAATAGACCAGACAAGTCGTCGAAAGCGCGTGCGGCGCTCGACCAGCTGTTTTCGGGCATGGCGCCCGCGGATGCGCAGCAGCGCGCGTCGCGTCCGGGCAATCCGTTCGAAGCGGCAGGCGACCCCGCGGGCGCCGACGGCCGCGTCGAAGTCACGTTGTCGACGAGAATCCAGTTGCGCGGCTATCCGGGCGCGGATGCGTTCATGAAGCGCATGGCCGAGGCCTGGGGCCTCACGTGGGGCCCGTACGACGCCGTGCGGGCGACGGCGACGCTGCCGGCCGGCTGGCGCTCGCGCCGGCTTCCGGAAGTCACGCAGATCGTCGATGAACGCGACGTGCTGCGCGCGGAAAGCAGCCTGCAGGGCGGCGAGATGTCGTATCTGAAAGTGCATCCGCGCTATTACATCGATGCGCGCAAGGGGTTCGGCTGGCGCAAGTCGTCGAAGGCGTCCGACGATCCGGATCTCGACGGCCCCGACTGGAACTGCTACGTGATGGATCGGGAAAAGTCCGTCGAAGTGCACGAGATGACGACGTCGTCGTCGAAGGCCGATCTGGACAACGCGCGTGCGACGTTGTTGAAATGGCTCGACGAGCACTACCCGAAGCACCGCGATCCGTTCGCGTACTGGACGGATTGCGAACGCCCGTTGTAAGGCGCGCACGGCGCGCCGTTGCCGCGGAGGGCAATTGAAGCAGACCGGTGCGGTCCCGATTCTCTGGGCAGCGTTCGGCGCGGCGTTCGGCTCGACCGTCATCGAGCTGCTGCTCTGGCCGATTGCCGGAGAAGACGCCTTTCACAACCTGCTTCGCGACGCGCGCCTGACGGCCGCCCTCGTGATGGGGCAATCCGTGCTCGGTGCGTCAGCGGGCTTCGATCCGACGATCATGGGCGTGGCGACGCTGGTGCATGCCGCGCTGTCGCTTGCCTATGCGGCCGTTCTGGCGAGAATGGTCCGCAACCTGTCGCCGGGCGCCGCGCTGCTTGCGGGCGGCGCATTCGGATGCGTTCTCTACGTCATCAACCTGCATGTGTTCACCGCGGTGTTCCCGTGGTTCGCGGCGGTGCGCGGCGCAATCACGCTGGTCGCCCATGTGGTGTTCGCTGTCGTTGCGGCGGGCGTCTACTGCATCGTCCGGCGCTCGCCGCGCGCATGATCGCTGAAGGTCCTTGCGTCGCGCATTCGCATCCCGACCCCTGGAATAATCCGGCACGCTACATCGTCTAATGGTCGGGTGACCCGATACGAAGCCGCGCGTCGTTCGTGATGCCAGGGATCGGGTGGTCGGGGCAATCATGCGGGAGCCGATCATGTGCAACTTGTTTCGGGTCGGGATGGGCGTCGTTTGTCTCGGCTGTTCCATGTGCGTGCTTGCGCAAACGTACGACGACACGCCGGATGAGGGCGCCCGTTGCCGTGCGGTCGTCGTGCAAGCGGAAATCGACGGCACGCAGCAGCAGATCGTCGGGCGCGCGTGCCGGCAAAGCGACGGCACCTGGCAGATGATGCAAAGCCAGGACGGCACCATCGTGTGGTACCCGGACACCGCTTATCCGTACGCCGACCCGTGGTACTGGGGGCCGGCGGTGTTCGTCGGCACGGGTGTCAGTTTCGTCTTCATCGACCGTTTCCATCATCGGCATCGCTTCGACCACTTCGGTCACTTCGGTCATTTCGACGGAGGCGTGCGTGGCCGCGTCGGTGTGCCGATGGGCACCGGCTTTCATCGTGGCCCGGCTTTCGTCGGCGGGGAGCACGGGTTCGGTGGAATGCGCCGGCATTGAGTCGACGCACATCAAGGTGTGCCGGCGCCGGGTCAATGCGACGGGACGGTGCCGTCAGAACTTGTGGCGGATGCCGACGATCGCAGCGTTCCTGCGTATCGGTGCCCGAGTTCACGCCATACGAGCCGACCGATGCGGCGGCCTTCACGATTGCGCCGCTCGCGTTCAGCGTATTGCCGCTCGCCTTCTGGTAGCCGAACAGCGCGTACAGGTCGGTGCGCTTCGACAGCACGTAGTCCGCGCCGACGGCATGGAGCGAGGCCGGAAGAGCGAGCAGTGCGAATGACTGGATTCGTCTCTTTGTTGGATTCTCCCGTCGGTCGATAAGTCCGACGAGTCGGTGAACGATACGGACGGCGCATCGTCGAGGGAACCAACAAATTGTCGAATCGTTATGAGGCGCAGTGGTGATGGATGCGCGCGCAACCGTTCGGCAGAACGCACGCTGAACGCTCACGCATCGTGCCGGCGTGATGCATTCCTGAGCACGAGCGCCATCAGCTGCCGGCGCGAGTCAACGCCGAGCTTCGCGAACGCACGCTTCGCGTAGGTATCGACGGTGGAGGTCTTGAGGCCCATCGACTGCGCGATCGCCGCCGAGGTCATGCCCTGGATGAACGATGCACACACGTGCATTTCGCGCGCGGTCAGCCGTTCCTGCAGTTCCGGTAGCCATTGCGCGACGAGGTCGAGATCGAGTTCGTCGCGCGGCGCTTCGTCCGCGCAGGCCGCGCCGAGCAGCCGCTTGTGCGCGGACGCCATCGGCAGCACGACCTGCGACAGCTGCTTCAGCAGGCTCAGCTCCTTCAGCGAAAACGGCGGCAGCCGCCGCGAACGCGCGACCGAAATCGAGTAGCGCGTGCCGCCCGTCACGCCCGCGACCACGCATTCGTCGTGAATGTCGCCGGCGTCGAAGAACAGGTGCCGCAGCTCGCTCGCGACCCGCTGCGACGACACCTGAAGCAGCTGCGTGTCGCTTTCGCTGTCGATGGCCGCGTACGTGACGTCCTCGCTCGCGTAGCTGCGGTAGTAATGGCGCATCACCTGCGCGACAAGCTCGGGCTCGCGGCCGAAGCTGCCGATCCAGCCGACGCTGCGCCTGCCCGACGCCGCACCGCGTTCGTAGTCGAGATGCACGGCGTCGAAGTCGACGTAGCGCACGAGCGTGTCGTACACGGCGCGTATGAACTGCGGGGTCCCGATCGCTTGCGCGATGTCACCGAGCGTATCGGTCACGAATGCGACATGACTCAGCGGGAGATCGGGGGCGGAAAGCGCAGCGCTCATGGCGTCGGGTGTCGAAGAAATCGGGTGGCCTACAGGTATCACGAAAATTTTCGACTGCCTACGCGGGAATCTACCCAAACGGCCCCGAACGACGATGACGTTTGTCCCGGTTTTCGGGACTGACGATACGAGCCGCGATCTCTACATTGCCCCTTGTGCTGAACACCGACTGACGGCGTCGACGCCGTTCCGGATCCGGACCGGGCGTCACGGCCGATATCCATCACAAGGAGAATCCCCATGCGTATCCGTTTCCGTCGTCGCGCGGCCTTGCGCGCCGCGCTTGCCACGTCGGTGGCGCTGGCCGCTACGGCCAGCCTGCCTGCCCGTGCGGGCGATGCCAACCTGAACGTGTACAACTGGTCGGAATACGTCGCGAAGGACACGGTGTCCGGATTCGAGAAGCAGACGGGCATCAAGGTGCGCTACGACAGCTACGACAGCGACGACACGCTGCAGACCAAGCTGCTCGCGGGCAGCTCGGGCTACGACATCGTCGTGCCGACGTCGAACTATCTCGCCCAGCAAATCCAGGCCGGCGTGTACCAGAAGCTCGACAAATCGAAACTGCCGAATCTCGCGAACCTCGACCCGGTGTTGATGAAGATGATCGCGAAGGCCGATCCGGGCAACCAGTACGGCGTACCGTGGGCGTGGGGCACGACGGGCATCGGCTACAACGTGGAGGCGGTGAAGAAGCGGCTCGGCGACGCGGCGCCCACCGACAGCTGGGCGCTGCTGTTCGATCCCGCGAACGCGGCGAAGCTGAAGGGGTGCGGCATTTCGCTGCTCGACGCGCCGGACGCTGCGTTCGCGGCCGCGCTGCAGTATATGGGCAGGGACCCGGAGAGCAAGAACCCGGCGGACTATCAGGCCGCGTACGACGTTCTGAAGAAGATCCGTCCGTATGTGACGCAGTTCAGCTCGGCCGGCTACGCGGACGACCTCGCGAACAACGACGTGTGCGTCGTGCTCGGCTGGTCCGGCGACGTCAGCGTCGCGCGGCGCCGCACGCTGGATGCGAAGCGTTCGTACGAGATCCGCTACGTGAATCCGAAGGAAGGCGGGCTGCTGTGGTTCGACGTGATGGCGATCCCGAAGGATGCGCCGCACCCCGAAGCCGCGCTGAAGTGGATCAACTATATCGAGGAGCCGAAGACCAACGCGGCGATCACGAACGAGATCTTCTATCCGAGTGCGAACAAGGCCGCGAAAGCGTTCGTGACGCCTGCGATCGCACAGGATTCGGGCGTCTACCTGTCGGACGCCGCAATCGCGAAGACGTCGCTCGCGATGCCGCGCAGCGCCGACATCGCTCGAATGCAGAACCGCCTGTGGCTGCAGCTGAAGTCGGGCGGTTGAGGGCGACGATCATGGACCATATCGTATCCGCCCGGCCGGCCGCAGCCGATCATCGCAGCCGGCCCGCGC
>NZ_JBSAXF010000029.1:0-67134 GCF_053427845.1 Burkholderia sp. AW49-1
CTAGGGGCTGTTTACATTCGATGAAATGTGTTTACATCTTGTCTTTTGCGCGAGCAGGTCAAGGTGATTCAAACGTTATTGAGCGACAACGTATGGGCACGAATCGAGTCTGTACTACCGGGCAAGGAAGGCGATCCGGGTCGAACGGCGGCCGACAATCGCTGGTTTGTCGAAGCCGTTCTCTGGATCGGCCGAACGGGCTGCCCGTGGCGCGATTTACCGAACGAATTCGGCCGTTGGCATACGGTGTACATGCGCTTCTCGCGATGGCGTCGCAAAGGTGTGAGGGAACGCGTGGCGTATGCGGTGTCCGACGAGACGGAGATCAAACGCGTGCTGATCGACTCGACCATCGTGCGAGCCCACCAGCATTCGGCCGGTGCTCGAAAAAAAACGGCCCGCAAGCGCTCGGGCGTTCGCACGGTGGACTGACGACCAAGCTGCATCTGGCTGTCGATGAAGCCGGGCGCCCTCTGCGAATGATCGCCACCGAAGGACAGGTTTCAGACATTTCCTGTGCGCACGAATTGGTCGAGCATCTGCGCTTGGGTGCCGTGATTGCCGACAAAGGCTATGACTCGGATGCCTTCGTGAATACCATCCGCGCCGCGCGTGCGAAGGCAGCTATTCCGCCGCGCTCGAATCGAAAGACCAAGCGTCGCTATAGCCTTGTGCTGTATCGAACTCGGAACATCGTCGAACGCTTTTTCAATCGCATCAAACATTTTCGTCGCGTCTCCACTCGTTACGACAAGCTCGCCGGCGACTATCTAGCCTTCGCGGTGCTTGCCTGCGCCTTTGGACCGAAGGTGAGAATGTAAAAGAACCTAACAACTATCAGCTTGTTTGCAACCCTAACAAATCAGGTTCCGCCTGCATCACCACGCCCACCGCACGCCTGCATTCCCGGTAATCGTACGCAGGTGTTCGCCACCGAGATTCGTCAGATAGCTTACCGTCGCGTACACGCTGCCACGCTTCGTCAACTGCGCGACCAGCCCCGCGCCGATCTGCCCGGCCGTCTGTCCGACCTGCGTGCCGATCGTCGTCGAGCCGCCGAACGTCGTCTTGTCGTCCGCGCCGAACGAGCGCAGCACGTTCACGCGCAGATAAGGCGTCCAGTTCATGCCGTTCGCATCGAACGCCCATTGTAGCCGCGCGCCGATCCGGCCGAGGAACGTGTTGCCGTTGTTCCATGAAATGCTCGACACGCCATCGTTGAAACGGTCAAGCGACAGCCATTGCCACACGAGCTGCGCCTGCGGTTCGAGCGTCAATCCGCCGCCGAGCGCGATCGGCAGCCCGGCTTCGACGGAACCCGTGAACGCGTTGCCGTTCGTCGAACCGTTCACGTTGTCGTTCGAATGCGTGCGCACGGTCAGCGCGCTGCCCATCAGCACGGCGTCCGTGTACCAGCCACCCTGGCCGATATGCGTCCAGTAGCCGCCGAGGTCGTACGCATTGACCTGCAGCGAGCCGACGCCCAGGTCCGGCTGCGCGAGCGCGAAGCCGCTCACGTCGCCGACCGCACGCGAGAAGCCGAGGAAGAAGCCGTAGTGATTGCGATGGCCGCTCGCGGTCGTATCGGCGTAAAGGTCCTGCCCGACCTGCATCCCCCACACCGTGCCGTCGAACGACGGCGTCGCATCACCCTTCTGCTTGATGTTGCTGTTGCCGCCCCACACGCGCGCCCACGACGCGGGCATCGGACCGTTCTCGCGCAGCAGCCCCTGTTCACCCTGCCGGTCATGGAACGTATCGATCTGCAGCAACCCGAGCTGGCGCGCGACGGCCGGCGCTTCCGCGTACAACGGCACTTCGGGGCGGTAGATCGGCTCCGGGCTGCCGCCGGGGCCGGCATCGGCGACGGCTTCGACGATCGATTCGGGCGTGCCTGCGGCCGGCGTGACCGTCGTCGCGGGCGGCGGCGTCGGCTGGCCGGGCTGAACAACGGGCGGTTCCGGCTTCGGCGGCACCGTGTTGCGCAGGTACCAGCTGTCGCCGCTGCCGGCCGACGCGCCGCCCTTCGCGAGGAAGTATGAGTACGCACCGGCGCTCACCGTGCCGCCCGACAGCGTGAATGCACCCGCACTCGATGTCGCGCCGTTGTTCGCCTGCACGACCTGGATGCCGTCGCCCGTCGTCTGTGCGCCCGCGCCGCCGACGTTCGTCACCGTCAGCGTGCTTGCGCCGCTCGCCGTGCCGCCGCTGACGACCAGCTTGTCCGATGTCGCGCCGTCGCCGGCGAGCGTCGTGTTCAATGCAATCGTCGCGTTCTGGCCGACGTAGTTGCCCGCGACCGTCAGCGTGTTGCCCACGCCGCTGCCGCCGAGCTGCACGAGCCCCGCGTTGGTCAGCTTGCCGTTGATCCGGAAATTGCCGGTCGCGCCGCTCGCGAGGCTCGCCAGCGCGTTCGCGACCGACAGCGTGCCGTTGTTCGTCACGTTGCCGGTCACGCTGCCATAGCCGCCGAGCGTCGCGCCCGATGCCACGGCCACCGGTCCGCCGCCGCCCAGTGCCGCCGATGCGCTCGTCGCGTCACCGACGATCACGGTGCCCGCATTGACGTTCGTGCCGCCCGCGTAGCTGTTCGCCCCGTTCATCGTCAGCGTGCCGCTGCCGAGCTTCGTCAGCGAACCCGCTCCGGCGATGCCCTGCGTCAACGTCGAGTTGAAACCCTGCGTATCGATCGTGCCGTTGTTCGACGTGATCGACACCGCACGGCCCGACGCAAGATTGAACGCGCTGCCGAGCTGCAGCGTGCCGCCGGTGAACGTCAGGCTTCCTGACGATGCGCCGAGCGCATTGTCGGCCGCGACCGACAGCGTGCCCTGCGTGATCGTCGTGCCACCCGAATACGTGTTGCCGCCCGCCGAAGAGGGCGCGACCGTCAACGTGCCCGCGCCGGCTTTCTCCACCGCGCCCGAGCCGCCGATCGTGCCCGTGTACGTACCGGCACCATCCTGCTGAAAACGCACGAGCCCATTGTCCGTGACCGACAACGGCAAGTTCGACGCATTCGCCTGCAGCGTCGCACCCGCATTCACGGTCGCGACGACCGATGCCGTCGTCGTTCCGAGCGTGCCCGTGAGATTCAACGTGCCGCTCTGCACGAGCACCGTCGAGAACGTGCCGGTGCCGGCCCACGTCCAGTTCGTGCCGGCCATCGTCAGGCTCTGGAAGTTCGTAAACGGATTCGACGCGGTGCCCGTGCCTTGCAGCGTCACGGTGTTGGTGCCGCCGCCGCCGTTGGCCGCGCCGACGATCTGCGAGCCCGTCTGCAGGATCAGCGTCACGTTGCCGGCGCCGCCCTGGATCGCGGTGCCGCCGCCGCCCTGGATCAGCCCCGCGTTGCTGATCGTCGTCGCGCCGTTGGTCGAACGCACGCCGATGCCGTTGTTGCTGATGATCCGGCCGCCGGCCTGATTCGTGATCGTCGCGGTAAACGAGCTGCCGAGCGTGTTCGACACGACCGCGTCGACGCTGCCGCCGCTCGTCGCGGTGCCGGTGGTCTGGATCGTACCGCTGTTGACCAGCGTGTCGTTGTTGCCCTGCATGTAGACCGCCGGCGCATCGCGGCCGTTCGACGTCAGCGTGCCGCTGTTGGCGATCGTGCCGTTGCCGCCGAGCAGCGACGCGGCGCGCGCGTTGTTGCCGAATGTCGTCACGTTGCCCGTGTTGACGATCTGGTTGCCCGATGCGCCGGGATTACTTTGCCCCCACGCGGCCGTCATCCCGTACGCGTTGTTGCCGGTGGTCGTGATCGTGCCGTTGTTGACGAGCGTGTTGTTGTTGCCGTTCGCGGCCATCCCGTCGTTGTACGTGCCAGATGTCGAAATCACGCCGGTCGCCGCATTGGTGAGCGTGTTGCCGTTGTTCACGCCGAGCAGCACCGCGCCACGGTTCGCAACGCCCGTGCCGTTGCCGGACATCGACAGGTTGCCGTTGTTGGTGATCGTGCTCGACGTGTCTACGGAAAACGGGGCCGGCGTGGACGTCAGCACATAGCTGCCCGTGACGGTCGAATCGAGGTTGATCGTCACGTTGGTGCTGCCGGTCGCAGCCACGACCGACGGCGCATTCGCACCGGTACACGTGACCGTCGCGCCGCTGCCCGGCGCGGTAGCCGAGCATGCCGCACAAGCGCCCACCGGCATCGCGCCGGTCAGGATCGCCATTCCACCCAGACCCAGGTTCCGCGTTTTTCTTTTCATCGTTCCGCTCGCATTTATTGGTGACGTTATTGCTGCAAACCGGTGCGTGGAACGGGTTATAGCATATTTCGAAACAATCACAAGAATGAATTTGTAATTCTGAAGAATCACATATAAAGGGTCGCAATCGTAATATTGCGCGGACGATATGAGTTCGACGTGCCCGACACATCAGTCGATATTGCGACCTACGCAGCCGAAACAGATGGTTGCGCTGTCAACGGCTCATATACATGAGCCGACTCGCAATCGAAATGGGCGTCCATTCCATTAATGCCGTGCAAAAAACAAGATGTAAACACATTTCATCGAATGTAAAAGACCCTAGCCAAGCGTAAGTCGCTGGAGTGGGTTCTGGAGGGAGATATTCGTGACTGTTTAGATAATTTTAGTCACGACTTCATTCTTCAACACATTCCGATGCTCGGAAGAGAAAACCAGAGTCACCCACATTGCCGATGGGTTCGATTTCCTCGGGCAGAACGTCCGCAAGTACGCGGGTAAGCTGCTCATCAAACCGGCCAACAAAAGTGTGAAGGCACTTCTGGAAAAGGTTAGGGAAATCGTGAGGCAGCACAAGAGCGCCACACAGCGGAATCTGATCGTACAGTTCAACACAGTGATTCGGGGGTAGGCCATGTATCATCGTCATTTGGTCTCAAAATCTCCTTTTACGTCGGTAGATGCGCACATCTGGCGCCTCTTGTGGAAATGGGCGATGCGTCGGCACCCCACGAAAGGCGCGGGCTGGGCGAAAAATAAATACTTCCGCGTAGGGGGAACCGTACCTGGGCGTTTACTGCCCAGTCCCAAACCCACGGAGTAACCCGGCTGTTTCGGGCCGCGACGGTTCCGATTGTCCGTCACGTGAAGGTACGTGGCCAGGCCAATCCGTTTGACCCTACGTGGTCGTCCTACTTTACCCATCGTCGAGCCGCGACTGACGATTGATTGCCCGGTACCCACGCTGATGCTGGTGAATGGCTTGAGCCGGATGCGGGGCGACACTCGCACGTCCGGTTCTTAGGGGGCGGTGACGCAGTAATGCGTCACCGCTACCCGACATTGGCGTCGATGCCGATTCGGGGCTGGTTCACAGCGTGGTCGGCACGTCTGCCAACGTGTCGGATGTTTCGCAAGCCCACGCGCTGTTGCACGGCCGCGAGCAAGAAGCGTTCGGCGACGCGGGCTACATCGGCATAGACCAGCGCGATGAGATGAAAAGCAAGTCGGCGAAGTGGCGTGTGGCGGCCAAGCGAGAAAAGATCAAGGCGATGCAGGACGGTGCGCAGAAGGATCTGATGATCGCGCTCGAGCGAACCAAGGCGCAAATCCGCGCGCGGGTCGAGCATCCGTTTCATGTCGTCAAGAACCTGTTCCGTCATCGCAAGGTGCGCTACAAGGGGCTGGTAAAGAACACGGCGCAACTGTTCAGCCTGTTCGCTTTGGCGAATCTGGTGATCGCGCGAAACCGGTTGCGGTCGGTTCATGGGAGTAGTCCGTCACGTGTATGAACAATGCAGGAAATGAGGCACTTCCCCGGATCAAACTTCCACGAATTGGCTGCGCGTCACTTCGGTATTCGGAATTTACGCGTCAGCACCACCGACAAGCCCGCGCGTTGGCCTATTAATCAGCGTTTCCCTAATTCGACAACAATTTAACTTTCAGCACCTTTCGGTTTAACTACACGAATCGCCGCGGGATCCCATGACAAGTGGTCTTCGATCGGGATAAGAGTATTCCTGCAAGCTATCGCGCAGTCCGTTTGACAGCCATCACCAATTATTGCGAACACTTCAAGACATCGATTATTTAGCGTGAGCTACACCTGCGCAACTGCGACTGCCTTGCCATTCGAACGTGAAGCACTCGGCAAGCGGGGCATCAATAACCTGCGTCCGCGCCAGTCCCCATCTGCATTCCGTCGAAGCGGCGCGAACGCAATCTTCCCGGGAGCCGTCCGGCGTTTGATTCAAGCAAGTGGAGAATTCGGAGTGTGGCTTTATCTCTCCGAGGTAAACAATAGGAAGCACAGTGCAGGATTTCAAGGAAATTTCTTCGCTGCAATGCATGAACGCGAGAAAGTATGACGACAAACATGAGGTAGTCGATCGAAGTTATCACGAGCTGTAGTTGCAATTATCTGCTATATGAACGTCGCGCGTTTGAGCAGGATTTTCGCGTTTTGACGGATGGGACGGGTTGCAAGGTGGGCCGCCCCTGGCAAAAACCGGAAACGGGGGAACGCTTAGAATTGCTGACACAATTTGACATTCAACCAGGAAAGCCACGTTGTACGCAGCATATCGTGTCAAGTTCCAGTTTCTCAAAATCGAACGCGGCCTCGGTCCACGGCGTGCAGGCGAGGCTGCGCGACGTGTCCGGAACGGGCAACGCATTCAATTGCCGATGAGCATTGACCAGAAAATCGAAAAAAACAAATATAGGCAGCATTGTTTCTATTTGATAAACAATTAGTGACAAAATTTTGTATTTTTATTCGCTTTGTTGTTGAATCTAGTGATCGCCCCATTCATTGCGTCCCCCATGCAAAGCGCGTTCCAAGTTGACGATGCGAGGGTAGTGCCTGTGGGCGCCACGGCAATGCCGTCACCGACGGTGTCGGCAAGACCCGTCGTCGCGACCGTTGGCGTCCTGCTGCACGCGAATCGCGTGCTGCTGGTCAGGCGCGCGCACCCGCCCGACGCGGGGCGTTGGTGCTTCCCGGGCGGGAAAATCGAATTCGGCGAAACGATCGACCGCGCTCTGGTGCGCGAGTTGCGGGAAGAGACGGGGATCGACGCGCGTGTCGGACAGGTCCTCGATGTGGCCAATGTGCTGGAGTTTTCGACCGATGGGCAATTGTTGCGCCATTACATCGTGCTGATCATGTACTGCCGGTGGCTGATGGGCGAGCCAGTCGCCGGCGACGACGCGCTCGACGCCGCGTGGTTCGAAATAGCGTCACTCGATCAGGTCGAGCTAGTTACGTGCATCGACATCAGGCGCGTAATCCGGAGCACGCAGTGTATCGAGGACGGCGGGCACTGACGGAGCGGCCGAAGCGATGGTGCGCCCGGCGAGGGCACTGCTCCTCGACCTGTCAACTGATACACCCGCTTTACGCTTCGGCCCGTGCAACACTTCCTCGAGTAGAGATATTGTCGTTGAATTCGCCTAATACGTCGGCATTCGACCCAGCGAACGCCTGGCCGATGCGGGTATCGAGCCGTCCGTCGGAAGCCGTGGGGACAGCGACGATAACGCGCTGGCTGAAACGATCAACGGTCTGTACAAGGCGGAACTGATTCATCGACGCGCCCCGTGGAAAACGAGTGAATCCGTCGAATTGGCAACGCTGAAATGGGTGGATCGGTACAACCATCATAGCCTGATGGAACCTATCGGCTATATCCCGCCCGCTGAAGCTAAGGCAAACTACTACTGGCAACTCAGAAATGCCGCTGACGCGCCTGCATTAACTTATACCAACCACAGCCACCACGATTGCCGGCGCGGTTCATCGTGGCAAGTTCGGCGGGTGACGGGTGGCGCTCAAGCAGATCGAGCGCCCCCGGATGGATTTGGGTGAGCAGGCAGCGGATGCGGTTGCTGGTTTGAGTGACCTGAGCGGCGAGATCATTGTCGAAGCCGCGCAGCACGGTGAGTTCGGCGAGCTGCTCGTCGGCCAATCGAAGCGAGCGTAGCGTATGTGGCATCGAGCGAGCGGCTTCGGCAATGATCGCGGCGTCTCGGGCATCGGTCTTGGCTTCGCAGGCGTGCAGATCAACGATGCGGCGCATGGCCAGTCCCGGCAGATAGGCGATGAGTACGCCTTCGGCGCGGGCGACGACTGCCGGCAGCGCACCGATGGTGGAGGGTTGATCGACGACGAACAGCAATCGACCGTGAGTGTTGAGTTCGGGCCTGGCTGGCCAAGGCCCCGATTATCGGGACGTGAAGATAGTAGCGGGGGTGACTACAGTTTCATTTTTTTATGAAACTCACTTCACTCGTGAACGCGATAGCAATCGCGATTGTGATGAATGCAAGTGCGTAAGGGGGACATCGTGACTACCATCCTGCAAGACATCCGATTCCCCGACGATCTCCGGCACCTACCTGCACATGCGCTGCCACTGCTCGCCGACGAACTGCGCGCATTCGTGCTCGAAAGTGTGTCGAAGACTGGCGGGCATCTGGCATCGAATCTCGGTAGCGTCGAGGTGGCGATCGCGCTGCATTACGTGTACAACACACCGCACGATCGGATCGTGTGGGACGTCGGTCATCAGTCGTATCCGCACAAAGTCTTGACTGGCCGACGTGATGCGATGGCGGGTATCCGGCAACGCGGCGGCATCTCGGGATTTCCGTGCCGTACGGAATCAGAGTTCGATGCGTTTGGTACCGCGCACTCGAGCACGTCGATTTCGGCCGCGCTCGGTATGGCGCATGCTGCACGCTTGAAACGCGAGACGCGCCATTGCGTCGCTGTGATTGGCGATGGTGCGCTGTCTGCCGGGATGGCATTCGAAGCACTCAACAACGTCGGTGTCGGCGACGAGTTACCACTAACCGTGCTCCTCAACGACAACGCCATGTCGATCTCGCCACCGGTGGGCGCGCTGCGGCATGCGCTCGGCCGACTGACAGACAGCCAAGCCCGTGCACACACGAAGACGCATTTGCAGGAAGCGCAACGCATCACTCCGCCGATGCATATGACGGATGCACACCTCAAGAGGGTAATCACGCCGATCACTCTGTTCGAGGAATTCGGCCTGAACTATGCTGGCCCGATCGACGGTCACGACGTCGGTGCACTGATCGATGCGCTCGAGAGTCTCAAGCAGCTGCCTGGCCCGCATCTGCTGCACGTCGTTACGCGGAAGGGCTGTGGCTACGCGCGCGCCGAAGCCGATCCGATCCGGTATCACGGCCCCGGTCGTTTCGATCCAACGGTCGGGCTTGTCGCGGGCAAGCCCAGCCGTCCGACCTATACGCAAGTGTTCTCCGACTGGCTGTGTGACGAGGCCGCGCGAGACGAGCGAGTCGTGGCAATCACGCCCGCGATGCGTGAAGGATCCGGGCTCGTCGATTTCCAACTCCGCTTCCCGGAACGCTATTTCGACGTCGCGATCGCCGAGCAGCATGCAGTGACATTTGCGGCCGGCCTCGCCGTGGAGGGTATGCGCCCCGTCGTTGCGATCTACTCTACCTTTCTTCAGCGCGGCTACGATCAGCTAATTCATGACGTCGCGTTGCAGAACCTCCCCGTCACGTTTGCTATAGATCGGGCCGGCATTGTGGGGGCGGATGGAGCGACGCATATGGGGGCGTTCGATCTCGCGTACCTGCGCTGCGTGCCGAATCTTATCGTGATGGCGCCGTCGAACGAGAACGAGTGTCGCCAGATGCTGCACACTGCGCTGCATCAAGCGGGGCCATGTGCGGTTCGTTATCCACGCGGCATCGGCCCTGGCGAAACAATCGAGGCCGAGTTGACGGCACTGCCGATCGGCGTCTCGTCGATGCGGCGGTCGAGTGGGGTGACAGCCAGCCGAAGAATCGCGTTTCTCGCGTTCGGCACGATGGTTGCACCGTGCATTGTCGCGGCGGATGCACTCGACGCTACGGTTGTCGACATGCGCTTCGTGAAGCCATTGGATATCGCGAGGTTGCGCGACGTGGCGTACACGCACGACGTGCTGGTCACAGTAGAGGAAGGTTGCCTGCCCGGAGGTGCCGGCGCCGCCTGTGTCGAGGCCCTCGCAGACCTTCGGTTGTACCGTCCGGTGCTGCGGCTCGCGTTGCCGGATCAGTTCATCGAACATGGCGAGCCTACCGAACTACTGAGCCAGCACGGACTCGACGCACCAGGCATTCAGGCGGCCGTGGAGCGCTTTGTTGCAGAGTGTGATGGGTTACCAGACGCCGGCAATCCGTCCTTTGCATTTCCATCATTCAAGGCACCATTGTTTACCGCCAAGTGTGCTCAACGTTCGTGAGCTATCGGTAGGCGCTCAACGTTAAAGGAAATCGTAGCGATCTAATGAATCCGGACACTGATTTAGGCGAGAGTGCTCGCCATGAAGAGGTGTCTGATGACCAAGCAACGACGTACGTTTTCCCCAGAGTTCAAACAGCAAGCCCTGAGTCTGCTGCTCGACCAGGGCTATAGCCATATGGAGGCGAGCTGCTCGGTCGGCGTCGGCGTGACGGTGCTGCGCCGCTGGGTGCATCTGCTTCAAAAGGAACGTCAGGATGTCACGCCGCAGGTCAAGGAAACCACGCCGGCTCAACAACGCATCAAGGAACTCGCGGCACGCATCGAACGCCTCGAGCGTGAGAAGGCCATATTTAAGACAGTTACCGCGCTCTTGATGTCGGAGGGGATCGAACGTACGAAGTAATCGACCAGATTTGCGAAGACGAATCTGTCGCGTTGGTCTGTGCTGCATTGGATATGCCGAGGTCCTGCCTGTACGCGTATCAGCAATAAAATTGTTTGTGTCGTGAATGTCGGATAGCTGTCCGTGTCAAACGCAATCGAAATTTGATACACCTGCTCCTGCGGTTATTAGCTGGTTCCCGCCTCCTTCGAATGTCCGTTCGCAAAGAACCCCATGGAGAATATGAAAATGCCACATACCTCTCAGATCAGCGAACCAAGCAACACTAAAACAAGGCCGTCGCCGAATGCTTCACGGACAGCCATGACGACATCGACCGACACTACGGCACTCGATTGCGACGTGATCGTCGTTGGCGCCGGCCCAGCCGGCTTATCGGTCGCGTCGCAGCTGGCACGCCATCACCGGGTAACCGTCATCGACGCGAAAGCGACGCCAGTGCGAGGCAACGCACGTTTGCAGGCAATGGCAGATCGTTCCGGCACCGCTGATGCGGCAAGGGTTCATCGGACGTGGTTTTGTCCGCACGACTGCCTGTACGATAATCCGGAACTTGTGCACTGCAGAAGATCCCACGGAGTAACCCGCTTTCTCGCAAAAACGTACAGCGGGCCGCAAGCTCACAATCCCGACGCATTCGACCTATGCTGGGAAAGCAAGCTATTTCCGGAGGTCCCGTCAATTGATCGCTATCCATATCTTGACGAATACAAACTGATCGGGCACTGGGAGCAGTCGATTCTCGACTCGAACACGTCGTCGATCCGTGGCGGCTTGTTGTACCAGGATCATGCGGTGCGACCCGATCACGTCGAAGTCCGGTTCATCGACCGCGAATTGGATATGCCAACTCCGACTGTCTATCGAGCGAAGCTGCTTCTGGATGCGAGCGGTCATGATTCCGACATCCGCAAGGCATATGCCGATGGACAGTCAGATGTGTACTGGTGGTCGGTATTTGGTGCGATTTGTTGGCATCCCGACGGCGACATCGTTGATCACGCGACGCCCGGGCACCCACTCGTCGTCGGCGATTACATGCTGTGGCAGACATTCGCAAGCACGAACGCAGATCCTGAAACGCCAGTGCGTCGCGGTAGACCGATCTTCGAGTACGAGGTCCTCGATCGCAACACAAGCTTTCCGCTGATTCTGTATCTTCGTCCCCACAAGATGTCGATGGAGCTCGCGAAGGCCGAGTTCCTGCGTATCCTAAAGCAGGAAGAGGCGACGCGCGGATTCGCGCACGCGGAGATCAAGGAATTCAAATTTGGCCACTATCCATCGGGACGCGTGCATCAGAGCTTCGCACAGGATCGAGTGGATTTCATTGGCGATGCGGGCTTGTGGACGACACCGTGCGGTTGGGGCACGAGTTTCATACTCAAGAATTTCGCCCCCTATTCGGATCGCGTCGATGCACTCTTACGCGAAAACCGCCTCGATCGCAAATCGCTGCGTCGGCTGTCGAGGGGACATGTAAAGCGCGCGGAATTCCTGATGAACTCGATAGTCACGCGATTCCTATCTTACGGAACCGCCGAGCAGCTCGATCAGTTTATCGGTTCGTTTCGCAAGATCGATCCAGTTATCTGCGAGCGGATATTCACGTTGCGCGCGGAACCGCGTGACTTGCTGCGGTTCGCTGCGGCAGCAAAGGGCGACCTGCCGCTTCCGGCACTCTGGCGTTCGATGCCGAGGCGCGAGCGCGTCGGCATTGCTATTGATATCTGCAGAGCCCTAACGCAATTTGCCCGCGAAGAGGTATCGCGATCGTTTGGTCGCACCATCGAGCGAGGATTCGACGTATTCAAAGAGTCTTGAGTGCCGAGAGCGGAGCAACGCGACCATGCGTCGGCATAGAGCACGTGCTTCCCGCGGTAGGATTGATGGTAAGCGATCCGCTATCGGCGTTTGCCCAATGGCGCGCTGAGCGAGGAGCATAGGTGTTCACCTATTTGTGAACTGGACCCCAAAGGTTGGACTCCGACCTGAGGTAACCTGAGTAGGCGTGTTAAATGTCAAGCTGTCGGGGGCAGGGGTAGTCTCGCTCATTCGGACAGTTTTCCGAGATTTTTAAGGCAGTATGACTTTCCGTGAGGCGGGGGGGGGCTGGCCTGGCGTGGGGAAGCAACGCGGGTTAGCATCGCTGCCAGAGCCGCACGATGTGAACAGGGCCACGCCCGGCGATTTCCACCACGGAGGCCAGCATGAAGGACGATAGCACGGTGTACGTTGGGTTGGATGTGCATGAAGAATCGATTACGGTCGCGTATGCGATCGACGCAGGCGAGGTCGAATCGCTTGGCAAGATCGGCACAACCCAAACGGAGATCGATCGGCTGTGTAAGCGGCTGCAATCAAAGGCTTCGCACGTGCGCGTGGTTTATGAGGCTGGTCCGTGCGGCTACGGGCTATATCGACAACTGGCGCAGCGCGGGTTCGAGAGCATGGTCTGTGCGCCCTCGCTGACTCCCAGGAAGCCAGGCGAGCGAGTCAAGACGGACCGACGCGACGCCGCGAAGCTCGTGCGTTCTCTTCGCGCGGGCGACCTGCCGGCCATGTACGTGCCAGATGTCGAAGACGAAGCCTTTCGGGATTTGGCCCGGGCATTGGCCGTGGCCAAGGAAGATTTGCGGCAGGCCAGGCAGCGCCTGAAGTCGTTTCTGCTCGCACGTGGCGTAGGTTATACAGGCCGTGCGGACTGGAGCGAATCGCATCGACGCTGGCTCAGCGGCTATTCGTTCGCTAACGCGTGGCAACAACTGGCATTTGAAGAGTGACCCTGCCTCGATTCCACGTACAGCAAGAAGTTTGATAACTTTTTGCCTGTATGGAGAAGAACATGGCAGAGAACGTGGTACCGAGACGGCAGTACACGAAGGAATTCAAGGTTGAGGCGGTGCGGCTCGCTGAGAGCGTCGGTCAGCATGAAGCCGCTCGCAGGCTGGGCGTGCCGGGGGCGACGCTGGGGAACTGGTGCCGTGATCAGCGCGATGGCAGTGCGCAGACCGCAGCGGAGCCGGCATCGAGTGTACCGAGCTCAAGTCGTCGTCCGGTGAGCGACCTGGAGGCCGAGAACAGTCGTCTGCGTAAGGAACTGGCCAGTGCAAAGCTGGATATCGGAATTCTTCGAAAGGCGACGGCGTACTTCGCGAAGGGGTCGCGGTGAGGTACGCCTGGATCGACGCACATCGCGACCAGTACAGCGTAAGTCGTCTTTGCCGGGTTCTGGGTGTGTCGCGCAGCGGCTATTGCCAGTGGCGCGGTCGGGAGCCAAGTCGGCGGGCACTGGCCAATGCCATGTTGGACGCTGAGGTCGCCGCCATTCATCGTGCCAGCCGCGGCAGCTATGGCCAACCTCGTATCGTGCGACAGTTGCGTGCCCAGGGCCGGCCGGTGAGCGCCGAACGTGTGCGTCGCAGCCTGCAACGCCAGGGGCTGCGTCCGGTCTACAAGCGCCCGTATCGGGTGACGACGGATTCGACGCATCGCGTGCCGGTGGCGCCGAATCTGTTGGATCGGCGTTTCGACGGCTGGCGGCCCAATCAAGCCTGGGTAAGCGGCATCACCTTCGTCAGGATCAGCGAGGGCTGGTTGTATCTGGCGGCGATCCTCGATCTGGCGAGCCGGCGCATCGTCGGCTGGTCGATGTCCGAGCGGATCAACGCGGATCTGGTCTGCCAGGCGTTGCGCAGCGCGTGCTGGCAACGCAAACCGCCACCGGGATTGCTGCTGCACGCCGATCGCGGAGCCCAATACGCCAGTCGCGCATACCGGAAATTGACCGCCACGTTCAAGATAAACGTTTCAATGAGCCGCCGCGCCAACGCCTGGGATAACGCCCCGATGGAGAGCTTCTTCAAGACGCTGAAGGTCGAAAGAATCTACCAGACTCACTACGAAACGCGTGCCCACGCCCGCTTGGATATCGTCGATTGGATCGAGGACTATTACAATCGGCAACGTCTGCATACCTCGATCGACTTCCTTACCCCCGTCGACTACGAGGCTGGCTTGATCGCCGCATAAGATGCTGTACGTGAAAACGAGGCAGGGTCACCACCACGTTGTTCGCTGCGCTGGACATCGCCACCGGCGAAGTCATCAGTGAATTGCATCGGCGCGCCATCGCAGCAGCGAATTCTTGCAGTTCCTGCGCACGATCGACGCCAGCGTGCCCGCCGAAATGGACGTGCATCTGGTGATGGACAACTACGGTACGCGCAAGACGCCTTCGATTAAAAACTGGTTCGCTCGTCATTCGCGCTTCCATGTTCACTTCACGCCGACTTCCGCGTCGTGGCTCAATCAGGTCGAACGCTGGTTCGCTACGCTCACCGAGAAGTACATTCGACGTGGCACGCATCGCTCGACACGGCAACTTGAAGAGGCGATCCGGCATTACCTCGATGTCTATAACGCGGATCCTCGGCCGTTCGCCCGGAGCTAATCGGCCGATGAAATTCTTGCCAGCCTCGAACGGTTTTGCCCGCGGATTCAAAGAGTCTCGGAATAACCGGCATGGACATCGACACTGCTGCCATCGACGACGCCGTCCTCGCGCTCCTCTACTTGACCCTGCATGACCATAACCGTGCCTGGAAGAGCTTCGATTGGGATGCGCTTAACCGACTTTATGAACGCGGCCTCATCGGCGACCCCGTCAACAAAGCAAAATCCGTAACCCTTACTGAAGAGGGGTTGCCTGAATCCGAACGCCTCTTCAAGCAGCATGTCGTCGCCGTTGGCAGCAAAACCAATAATGAAACGAATTTATAACTCACAACACTAGATTCACGTTCGCGATCGCCCGTCAGGCTGCCCGACGAAAAATTGCGCCGCATGTGTTTCATTCTTGGCGGTCGCCACCGCAATCACATATCGTCCATCCTGGGTCACGAGCACCGGCTTGGGTATCGTTGGGACCACTATCCGGACTGGATCCAGGTTTGAGCCCTGGTATGGAATCGCGGGCGAATCCGGTTCCTGAAAGCCATACAGCAATTTCATCCAGTTCATTGCACTTCCTTTGAACGCGCAATCGAGTGCGGCGTGACGGACGCAAGCGTCGACGCATCGCGGGGCGGTCGCATCTGATGCGCCTGTTGTCATGGACGATAAAAAAAGTCCCGCCGTCAAGGCGGGACAAGGGAGGTGATCCAGGACGAGCGGGGAGTCTCTTCCTGGATACGATGCCGAAGAACGTGACCCGGCGACTGAATTATGGCGTTCGGTTGGCATCCGGCCAATCTGACTCGTTCCGATCTGGCTCGTACGGGTACGAGGGCTGGCCGAACGGTGACGGCGTGTGGCTTCGATGAAAACTTCGAGTCATTCTCGCCAACCTGGCGATCGGCGCAATGAGCACGTTGCTCGTCCGTCGTACCCGCCTCATCGCCGTGCGTCATACATCGTGCCGACGCGAATCGTCAGCGTGGCGCGCAGCCAAAATCGAACTCGTCAAATTGCTTGTGCGGCGCCGCTGTCGATAGCGTAACGAACTGCATGACCTGGTCGTCGGCAGGCGAACGAACAAGCACTTCGGTTCACGATATTGGAGGTCATCACATGGTTGTACGCCACATCACCGGACAGGCGGCGTTGCCGCAGAATCAGATTGCCGAACAGGAAGTCAAGGATCCGAGCGACGCTTCGAAACAGCATCGAAATGACGCCCATATCGGGCATTTGCAACCGCTGGCGCAATTGAAACAGGAAAGCGCCCCCGCGTCGCAATGGAGCAGTGCGACACACGCTGCTACCCGGTTCGCATCGACGCGCTCAAAACGTGACGCTGCGGGGGCGACCGGACCGCAAATCGAGCAGGCAGGTGTCCGCGCGGAACGTTCGGTGCCGAGCACGGCGGCCGCGCCCAGCGGCACGAGCGATACTGATGCCGATAACAAGGCCAATACCCTTCGAGACGCGCAGCAGGCGTTTGAAAAGCAATTTCCGAATGTGCCTAAACCCGTGGATCTGAACAAAATCTATGTGAATACCTATGAGGAGAAAGGCAATCCGCCGACGCGCGTACTTAAGTCATCAGACAGCTTGGCCAATTACATCCTGAAACGAAGCAATGCGGGTGAAAAGGTCAACTTCGGCGAGGTTGTAACGGGCGGGATGTCTTATGGGACGAGTGGCGCAAATGGCGGATTTGCCGACGTCAGCGAGGGACGGACGCGTACCGCTTACGGCATCTTCAACTCGCCCAATGCGGTGGACAGCAAGGACGAGGTCCGCGGGACGACGCCGAAAGAGGTGGAGGTGTTCATCAATGGACTGCCGACAAGCGGGGTGCAGCGCAAGAAGATCGCCGAGCTCGAAAGTCTGTCGGAACGGGCGAACACGGTGTTCGAGCAAAAGCCGCGGCCGAGTCCCTTGGAGGACGCGCAGCACGCGTTTGAAGCGAAGTTCCCGAAGGTGCCGAAGCCGGTGGATCTGAACAAGATCTATGTGAACGCTTATCGGGAGCAAGAAACCCCACCCCGTAGCGGTAAATTCACACGCGAGTGGGTGTCATCTCGCAGCATGGCTGATTACGTCAAGGAGCGATACACCGGTGGCGGGGAGATCGACCTTGGTGGCCATATCGAGGACGGAACTTCTTATGGTGTCTTCAGTTCGCCCGACGCAGGAAACGACGAGGACATGGTAAGTGGGATGACCGCGTCGACAGTCGAGCAGTACATCAAAGGTTTATCGCCGACCAAAGCCAAAGATGTGCGCGACCAGAATGCCAACTACTTCAAGACGCCGGACCGGGATGGCAAGACGCCGGTGCAGAAACTGGGGGAAATCCGCCAGAAGCAGATTCAGGCGGAGGCCGAGTTGCAATATGCGGACGGGACGCTCAGCGAAAAAGGTCGGAAGCTCGTCGAATCGGTCGCGAAGAACCCGACCCAGGCTGAACTCGAGCACGCCTTTCCCAACGAGGATGGGCGCCCGCGCGTCTACACGCTGAAGTTCAACTCGAGCAACAACACCGAAGAATCCGATCCCGACGAGCCGCTCCATGGCCCGATCGTGATGATGACAGCGCATGCCGACAACTATCCGGATGAGAAGGATGTCGTGGTGGTGTATCTCCCCGGACAGGGAATACTGGAATTCGATTCGCTCCAAGCCATGAAGGACCATTTCGCGAAATCGGAGGAGCGCCCGAAACTGCTGGGCTTCGTCTCGGAATGGACCCAGGCCAAGTGGCCGGAGAATGTGACCTATGGGCTCGGCACCAACGAGGTGCCACCGCAGAAGAACCTCTTCGAATATAGCGTTGAGGAGCAAATCAAAAAGCAACGTGGCGATACCGAGTACCGCCTGACGCAGGCACGTGAGCGAGGCGCTGACCTGACGGAGTATGACGGGATCGCGGGCAGTTCGTCGGACGACCTGCGCGAGTCGTTTGACGCGGACGGTGTGCTCACGGAGCGTGACCTCCGTCTGATTGAGAAGAACCGGCCAGTGTGGTGGCAGACAAGCTCGGAGGAGGACAAAGCAAAGCTTAAAATCGCTCAGAACAAAGCCGATGAGCGCGAGAGCAAGCTCGCTGAGCTTCAAGGGCGCATTCCTTCGTTGCAAAAGTATACCGCTGACGAAATTCGCCAGGCATTGCAAGCGGAGTATCCCGGCATTGATCCGGACAAGGTCATGGTTACTGTCACGTACCCCCGACCGTCTGGGCAACTGACAGGGTGGCGCGATACCCAGGGGCCTACTCGGACCGAGCAGGTTTCGCTCACCGAATACGTGATGTACGGCCGATCGTTCGGCAAAAGCGATTTCAAGACAACAGTTGCGGGCGGGCTGTCCGATTTTTTCAATAAACCTGCCCAAGTACTCTCCGAATTCTTTAGCGCCAAGTCTACGAGCGCCGACGCGAAGATTACGTTGGAAAACGGACAGGAAATTGTACTTGACAAGTCCAAGCTGGACGCACTTGCCAAGAAGGTGAACGTCGGCACGAATTACGAAAAATTGCTGAACGACGAATATCTTGGCGTCAACGGAAAGTTCAAGGGGCAGCCGCTGTATGGGGCGTGGAGACCGGCCTATCTTGCAAGAATGGAGGCCGACCTCCAGGAAGCCGAGATGAGAGGCTTAAATAGAGATTTCGACCACGCAAGCGCGCCTCAGTACAAGCGGCCTTCCAAAATGGTGCAGGCGGTACTCGAGGCGCCGGATCCCGAGGCGCCGGATCCCCGCGGGCGGAAGAAGGTGAACGGGTACACCATCCAGACGGAGGCGTTCACTGTAGATATCGGGACAGAAGACAACAAGTTCGGAACGCGCACCAGTCACGCAAGCGTTCCGGTGAACGGTGTGATTGTGATTGCCGCGGGCGATGGCAGAGGGAACCCGTTGCCCACGACGGTCGTGCTCTATACACCGGACGCCCCGGACGGAATAGCGTATCGCACCTTCGACAACCGCGAGAAAATGAAGGATGACCCCATGTTCAAGCGCCCGGAATGGATCGAGTATATAAAGGGCCGCATGCTATCTGGTCAAGTGACGTATAGCGGTTTTCACAATCCAATAACACACGAGCAAGCCGTTGAACAATATGGCGGCAAACGCGTCCGAGGCTCAAGTTTGACTCTTTCAGTGGAGTTGGGCACGAAACCCATCAAGGGCGATTTTACTGATGAGGTGTATCAGAATAACGTTGCCCTGCTCCGCGATAACGTCAAAAATTTCACCGTTACCAATGAAGAAATTGCCCGGCAACGAGCGGATGAAATCGTGTTTGGTGCAGGTGCATTTTTTGCTTTTGCAACGGCTGAATTCTCAGGCCGCTCACTTAATAATGGCGCCAAGAGGTTCTTCAGAGCAGCGAATCCACGCAGACTTCTCTCGGAATTTCCGAAGGGAACGCGTTTCACTGAGAAAATCGGCGCTCCGAACAAGGCCCCAGTTGGAGTTGTGACTCCCAATACGTTCAGCCCTTTTGCGGCATCGTTGAAGGACTATGCAGTCCATAAAAGTTATCTCAAGGGCGCGAAATATCAGAGCAATGGCACCTACCTGGGCATGGACGGCCGAGAATATGTCCGAATCGACAACGCTTTTTTCCGAACGAGCGTTATAGGCTCTGACGACCATGCTCCGCAACGTCGCGTCATCCACCACCGGAACGGCGGCGGCAATCCTATCGAAATCCAACGCATCGGAAATCGATGGATCGTGAGAGCAAATGCGACAGGACCCGGGGGGGCTGGTGGGGCGACAAACCCACAAGACAAATGGACGGCTGATTATTGGAAGAAAGATTTGCCACCAAGCGAACTGAACGCGGCACTAACAAGAAAGAATGATTTCTGGAAAAAATACGCTCAGGATGCGAAGAAGGCGGGGTTTAAGGAAAAAGGCGAACCAAGAACGCTGGGGCAGGTTGTGGATTCCGGGAAAGAGTTGCTTGATGATCTTGAGAAAAAAGGGAAAGATCTTCACCGATTCGAAGCCTATAGGGCCATGGGGAAGGAGGAAGCAAAGGGGATTATGGAATGGCTCAAACAGAAGGATGAGGTCGAGGAATTCATAAAAAATGGGGCCAAGCGACCTGGAGGTAATGGTAAGCTGACTGGCAAAGAATTGAGTGAATACCTGAAATCTGGAAATAGGATAATTCCGGTTAAAAATCATCTTGGGGATTTTGGCCAAGCAAAACGGTATACCCAGGCAGACGTGATCGTGAAATTTACGTTTAAGCCTGGGGCTGATGAGTTGTTATTCGATCCAAAATACATGGCGGTGTCCAGGGGCGGGGGGGATGCGACCATTTCCTTGGTAATGCAAGCCCAAAGAAACGGAAAGTATTACCCGGCAGCGTCCGGCAATGAAGGGGCCTTGGGTGGATATATTGGGGTAAAATCTGAGGCGAACGGGCCATTTAGCCTGTCACTTGGAAATGGCTCCCAGCCTTCACAATTGCTATTTGGGCAATTCGTTGAAAAAATTGAGTTTTTGAATAAAAATACTGGGATGCCGCTGACGCCAGCGGAGCAGCAGGCCTTGTTTTCTTGAAATATTTTTCGCAGTCCGGCTTCAGGGGAAAAGTGCGACATCTCGTAGATTTCTGAACCGGTGCCCGGTCCGATCGGGTAGCCAGGACCGGGTACCAATGGAGTGTCGTCAAGCACAGGGATGGTCGTGCGGAAAGAGCAACCTACAACGTAATCGCTCACAAGCCCGGTCTTGAAGATCAGTTTTTTGGTGCGGATTATGTGGAATTGATGTGAGATGAAAAATGGAGTGAATCTGGCCATTGCGATGCTTTTTGATGGTGCGGGGTGAAGCTCGTTCCAAAATGAAAAGGGTGAAGAGGCTGAATTTCTCTGGTTACGTCGGAATGAAATCGGAAAACCGAGGGGCATTTAAACTGAAGATGGGAAGCTCGGATCCTACGCACCTGCTATTTCAACTCGTCGTCGAGCAGGTCGAATTTTGTAAGGCTCGCAAGTGAGGTATGCAGCCATATGCGTTCCGAAGCATCATTGACCAGCCACGCGTCGGCGCAGGATCGATTGAGCGAGCTGATCGAGCGCGGGAAGCTGCTCGACGATCGCCCGGCTGTCGTTCGCCTTGCCGAACCCTTCCAGGCGCTCGCAAAGCCGCACCATCTCCACTTCGTGGATCATTGCAAATGCCCCTTTGATCCGGTGCAACTGGCTCAAGACCTCGGACATGTCGTGCGACGCGAGTGCCTGATGGATCGAGCGGGTAGACGCTTCAAGCGATTCCTGCAGCCCGCTGCGCATGCTCTCGGACAGCGTGCCTCGTGTCGGATCCGCCGCTCTCGCCGCCGGCGCAGCGGGCGACGACGCTTTCAAATGACGCACCTGCACGCGGATCTCGTGGTCGAGCGCCTCGAGCGACAGCGGCTTCAGCAGCACCGCATCGATTCCCGCGCGCGCGCAGCGCTGCCGCTCCTCGTCCGTGGCATGCGCGGTGATCGCGATGATCGGCACCCGCGCGCCGCGATCGCGCAGGAATTGCGCGAGCGTGTAGCCGTCCATCCCAGGCATGTTCAGGTCGGTCAGCACGATGTCGTAGCAATGCTCGCCGAACAGGCGCAGCGCGGCCATGCCGCCGGATGCGATGTCCGATGCGTAGCCGAGGAGTTCGAGCTGATCGTGGATCAGTTCGCGGTTCACCGGATGATCGTCGACCACCAGCACGCGCGCAACCGCGACATCGGGCTCGTCGGCATTCGCCGCAGGTGCGGCGGCCGCAGTCTCGGCCTCGGTACCCGCGTTCGCTTGCAGCGGCAAGGTCACGATGAAGGTGCTGCCGACGCCCGCCTCGGACGTGCATTCGATCCTGCCGCCCATGAGTTCCGCGAGCCGCTTACACAGCGACAGCCCGAGCCCGGTGCCGCCAAAGCGGCGCGTGATTGATGCATCAGCCTGGCTGAATTCCTTAAACAGGTTTTGCTGCTGCTCCGGGGTCATGCCGATGCCCGAATCGATTACGCCGATGACGATCGGCGAATCGTGTCTCGCCTCGTCTTCCGGATAGACCTCGAACACCACCTCGCCGCTGTCGGTGAACTTGATCGCGTTGCCCAGCAAGTTCGTCATGACCTGACGGATTCGGGTCGGGTCGCCCAGGTAGCGTGGCGCCAATGTGTCGGCGATCATGCAGTCGAACTGGAGCGCCTTCGCCTGCGCGATCGGGGCGAGCGTGGCGGCCACTTCGCGCGCGAGTTCGGCGAGGTCGAAGCGGATCGTCTCGACGGACATCTGCCCGGATTCCACCTTTGACAAGTCGAGGATGTCGTTGATGATGCCGAGCAGCGCCGTCGATGACGACATCGCCGTGTGCAGCCGCTTGCTCTGCGCGTCCGACAGCGGCGAACGATCGAGCAGTTCCAGATGGCCGAACACCGCATTGAGCGGCGTGCGGATTTCATGGCTCATCGTTGCGAGAAACGTGGATTTCGCGCGATTCGCGGCGTCGGCCGCGACGCGCGCCTCTTCGAGCGTGCGCTCGAGGTGTTTGCGGGCCGTGATATCGGTCACGTTGCACAGGAGTACGTCGGCGCCCTGGTACATGGTCCGCACGGCGCTCGCGTGCAGGTCGACGGCGCTGCCGTCGGCGAGCGGCAACTGCACGTCGAGCCCGGTGTCCCCCGCCGTCGCGGGCGGCGCACGTCGGTAGCACTCGAGCAGCCGCGCGTGCAGCGGCGGCTGCGACGCGTCGGTGCGCTCACCCCATGCGCGCATCACGTCGTTCTGCAACAGGATCTCGCCGCTTGTGTACGACAGCAGCGCGAGGCCCGACGGCGCGGTCGACACCATCGTGCGATTCAGGTTCTCGCTCTCGAAAATCCGTTGCGAGCGCGCGTAGGCGGGCGTGAAGACCTTGCGATCGAGCAGGATCACGAACGTCCAGATCACCGCGATCGCAAACAGCATCGCGCCCGCATAGGCGGTCAGCCGCGGCCAGGTCTCGGCGATGATCGTACGCCACGAGAACGCATACAGCAGCATCCAGCCGGCGCCGGCCAACTGGTCGCGAAACACGAGAAAGCCATTCCGATATTGCAGGTCGGGCTTCTTGCCCGCCCATTTCGGCAGCGACGTGTGCATGATCCGGTTCGTGAGCGCGCGGCCGCTGTCCGCCGCCTCCGTGCTCAGCACAAGCCGGCCCGCCGAGTCGACGATCACCGACGCCTCGTCATAGCGGCTGCCGGCGAGGCGGGCGCGCAGCGTGTCGACTGGCACGTCGGTGACGAAATACACGAACGGCTTGTCGTGTTCCAGCCCAGCTTGAACCAGGCTGACCACCTGCTTGCCGCTGAACGGGGCGGCCGCGGGCAGCAGCCAGACAGGATTGCGATCGGTCAGCAGCCGCGTGGCGAGCGCGGATGTGCCCGATTCGCCCAGCACGGGCGCGATGCGTTGCAGCAATGCAGCGGTGCTGCTCACCTGATGCGCTTCGAGCGGGTGGGCGTTCTCCGGGGCCGGCTGGATCGTGAGGAACCGGCCGTCGGGGCTGTAGAAGTAGCCCGACAGCGCGCGCCCTTGCACCTTGGTGTAAGCGCCCACGCGGTAGCTGAAATCCTCCGCGAGGGCAAGATATCGGGCCAGCTTCGTCCGGTCGATCGACGCGGGGAGGTCGCCGAGTACGAGCAACGGGTCGAAGTTGGGGTTGCCTTGCAGCACCATGCGGCCGTGCTGGGCGACGAACGTATCTACGAGGGTCGGATCGGCCGGTTGACGCTGATCCCACACCGATTCCTCATGCACGATGCCGACCTTCAGCGCGCTTTCCCGCGCGGTCAGCTCCAGTTGCACCAGCAGCTTGCGCACGCCGAATTCCGCCGCGCGTTCGGCGACGTAATCCTTCACCAGCGAATGCAGCACGACCGCGGTCACCAGCGCGAACACGAGCGACACCAGCGCGCCGCCTCCGTACAGCATCGCACGCTGGTATTGGTTCAGTGCGTGTGGCCCGGCGGCATCCGGCGCCGGCGTGGCGCGGTGCGCGGGGCCGGTCGAAAGCGGGTCATCCTGGGTGGGCTGGGCCATAAGCGACGAACCGGTCGGACAAGGGGGCAATGCGCCCTCGATTCTAATCGTCCCGGCACCAAAATCAACGCGATGCCATGTCGGCACGATATTTGTCGATTTCTGACATTTGCGAAAGCAGGTTCGTATTGGTCCGATTTCGTTTCGAATCGGTCAAATTGGTTGGCGCGAGGGCGGTCGATACACTCGGTTGAACTGCTGCGGGGCAGCGCGGCGCGATCGCCGATGGACGCGGTGCGTTGAGATTCGACGCGCGCCACCGGTTGCGTGCCGCGGGTGTATTCCGATACGTCGCTGTTCATGTCCGCAGTTTCCTTTCCTTGACTGCGAGGCATTCCGCGATGCGACCGATTCACTCCCGTTTCAGAAATTCATATCGATCCGCACGCGACGTACGCGTACCGATGGGCGCGAGCCGTCGGTTGGCGCTCGGCGTCGTGTCGTGCGCGGTCCTGCTGTTGGGCGTGGCGGGCACACTCGAGGCGTCATCGCAGCGCCAATCCGGCTCGCCCAAGCCGACGCCGGCAGCGGCGGCGGCGGGGGCACCCGACGCGAATGCCCCGCGACCCAACGGTTCAACCGCCCCCCTCGCGCGCGAGTCGGTCCGGCTGACGTTGTTCGATGCCGAACTGGTGGCGGACGGTCGTCAACCTGGCGATCATGCCCCGGCGGCGTCGACGTGGCGTGATGTTCTGTCATCCTATCCGGTCATCGTGTTGTCGCGCGACGATTCGGTACTCGTTTCGATGTGCGGCGTCGAGACCGCGCTGTGCGCGGCCGAGCCGGCCGCGCTTACCTTGACGGCGAGCGCGGCGCCGCAGGCCGGCCCGATGAAGCATCTTGATGCCACGGCCTTCGCGTTGCCGGAAGAAGATTCCGGTGCACGTGCGGGAGCCATCGTGCGCAATCTGGGCGAGACGCTGAAGCACGCGGATCTCCCGCCGGGTGTCGCCGCGCAGGTGCTGCGCATCTTCGAGACGCGTGTGAACCCGCATGCCGGCGCGCACGCCAACGACAGCTACCGGATTCTCTACGAGCGCATCGATCGCGGCAGCGCGCCGAAGCGGCGCATGCAGGTAAGCGCCGTCGAGCTCCGGCTGGGCGGCAAGCTCTATCGGGCCGCGTGGTTTCAGGCGCCGGGGCAGAAGGGCGGCGCCTACTACACGTTCGACGGTCAGCCGCTCGCGGCCGCGCCGTTCGTGCTGCCGGTCTCGCACTACCGGATCAGTTCGTCGTTCGGGATGAGGACCCATCCGGTGCACGGTGAGCAGCACGGTCATACCGGCGTCGATCTCGCCGCACCGGCCGGCACGCCGGTGCACGCGGCGGGCGCGGGAAAGGTGCGATTCATCGGCTGGGAACCCGGTTACGGCAACTACGTCGTATTGCAGCATCCGGGCGGGCATACGACGTGGTACGGCCATTTGTCCGCATTCGAGAAAGGCTTGCGGGCGGGCATGACCGTGACCCAGGGGCAACGTCTGGGCGCGGTCGGCAGTACTGGCACGGCGACCGGGCCGCACCTGCATTTCGAGGTGCGGGCGAAGAACGTGCCGATCGAGCCGCTCGCCTTCATCGCACGCACGACGCCGCAGCCGCTGGCCGGCGAGCAGCGTGTGGCGTTCAACCGCACGGTGCAGGGCGTGCGGACCCAGCTTGCCGCGTTGCCGGCCGTGCTGAACACCGCGTCGGTCGAGCCGCACGCCGGTCGATAGTAACGGGGCCCGTAACAGGCTCGCAACGGCGCGTTCCCTTGACAAACCCCGTCGGCGAGATCGCTGACCGGGCGGTGGCACAGGCCATGGCGCCGCCGCATCGTGCATGCGATGGCCGTTTTCCTTGACTTCCCCAGGCACGCAATCCCGAGAACAAAAAAACCGTCGCCGCGAATTGGAACGTGCGCACGCCCAAATCGCTTCGGCACTTCGCAAAATACGCGATTGATTCGTGATGCGCATGTCCCATCCCTGTACATCCTTTTCCCGACAACCTCACGTGTTGCGCGTGTGGTACGCGGCAAGCGCCGTTTAACAGAAATTAAACATCGGGCGTCAGCATCCTGGATTCGCTTCGTGATGCGGCCCGCGAGGGCGCGATGCCCGTCGCCGCGTCCTATCCCGATTGATTTCGTACCGGTCCGATGTGGGGCGAAACTCGTCCAATTCTATTCGCCCGACCCAATCACCAGAATTCATTGTGTTCACTGGTACATCGATGTGCCAAGCGAATACCCCAATCGTTGCTGGCTGACCGGCTGGCACCAGACTCTTTGACTTAAGGACATTTGCGAAAATGAGTACTGTGAAGCTTGCCGTGGTGGACGGCAACACCATCAATCAAACGCTGGACCTGCGTGCGTCGAAGCAAGGCGCGCCGGCCCGCATCAAGGCCGTGAAAGGCGGCAAGTTCATCCTGGCCGACGGCCAGACGGGCCACGGCCCGGAGAACGTCACGGTGCGCCGTGTCGGCAAGAACCTGCACCTGAGCCTGGAAGGCACGGATCTGGATCAGCCGCAGCTGATCATCGAGGACTTCTACGGCAACGAAGGCTCGCTCGTCGGTCTTGGCGAGGACGGTGCCTACCATGAATACATCTCGTCCGATGCGGACGACGATCAAGCAATCGCGATGCTTGCCGACGGCAATGCGTCGCCGCAGGTGCTGGGCGCGGAAAAACTCGCGGGCTTCGACGCAGGCAGTCTGGTGGCGGGCGCGGGAGCGGGGCTGGGCGCCCTCGGTGGCCTGGGCCTGTTTGGCCTGGCTGCGCTCGGCATGCTGGGTGCGGCGGCCGCGGCCGGCGCATTCAACAAGGGCGATGGCCCGAACAGCGGCGGTGGTGATGGCGGCGACGGCGGCGATGGTGGCGGCGATCGCCCCAAGGCGCCGTCGATCGACAGTGTGGTCGACAACGTGGGCAGCGTCACGGGCCCGATTGGTAGCGGCGGCGTGACCGACGACCGTCGTCCGGTGTTCAGCGGCAAGGGCGAGACGCCCGGTAACCGCATCGAGCTGTGGGATGGCGACAAGAAGATCGGTGAAACGGTCGTGAAGGCGGACGGCACGTGGGAGCTGCAACCTGCGGCGCCGCTGGACAACGGTCCGCACAACATCGTGGCGGTGGAAGTCGACAAGAACGGCAACAAGAGCGAGCCGTCGGACAGCTTCGACTTCATCGTCGACACGACGGCGCCGGACAAGCCGGTGATCGAGTCGATCTACGACAGCGTCGAGCCCATCGGTGCGATCGAGCGAGACGGCCTGACCAACGACAACCGTCCGACGCTGTCGGGCCGTGGCGAGCCGGGCGCGCGCCTGGAGATTTTTGCCAATGGCGAGAAGATCGGCGAGACGACGGTCAACGCGGACGGTACGTGGACGTTCCGTCCGGAGCAGGCGCTGGCGGACGGTCCGCAGGAATTCACGGTGGTGGCGAGCGATGCGGCGGGTAACGTCGGGCTGCCGTCGGACCCGTGGACGGTGATCGTGGATACGGTCGCGCCGGACAAGCCGTCGATCGGCGACGTGTGGGACAACACGGATCCGGCGAACCCGGTGCCGATCGGCGAAGGTGAGCCGACGAAGGACACGACGCCGGTGATCGGTGGTGAAGGCGAGCCGGGCAGCACGATCATCGTGATCGTGGATGACGAAGTGGTGGGTTCGACGATCGTGGGCGAAGACGGCAAGTGGGAGTACGAACTGCCGGAGCTGGGTGAAGGTTCGCACGATGTCGAGGTGATCGAGCGCGATCCAGCGGGCAACGAGTCGGAGAAGTCGGATCCGGTGACGGTGATCGTGGATCCGGGTACGCCGGGTGATCCGCGTCCGGAGCAGCCGGTGATCGATGGCGTGTGGGACAACACGGATCCGGACAATGAGGAGCTGATCGGCGAAGACGGCGCGACGAAGGACCGCACACCGGTGCTGCGTGGCGAAGGCACGGAAGGCGACGTGATCTACGTGATCGTGGATGGCGTTGAAGTGGGTTCGACGGTCGTGGGCCCGGACAACAAGTGGGAGTTCGAACTGCCGCAGGAGCTGGCGGATGGTCGTTACGAGTTGGAAGTGATCGCGGAGCGGGACGGTGTTCGTTCGGAGCCGTCGGAGCCGGTGACGGTGATCGTGGATACGACGGCGCCCGACAAGCCGAGCATCACGGAAGTGTTCGATAACGTGGGTGGGCAGACCGGTCCGCTGAATCCTGGCGACGTGACGGACGACGCGAACCCGAAGGTAAGCGGTACAGCGGAGCCGTTCAGCTGGGTGACGCTGTACGACGGCGATCGTATTGTGGGTACCGCGCAGGCGGACGCAAACGGGAAGTGGGAGATCACGACGGATACGCTGCTGAACGGTCCGCACTCGCTGACGGTGAAGGCGACGGACGCAGCGGGCAATGTGAGCGAGCCGAGCGATCCGTTCAATTTCGAGCTGGTGACCGGCGGCACGCCGACGGCGCCGACGATTCAGAACGTGATCGACAACGAGGGCGACAACGCGGGCAGCAACATCAGCCCGGGCGGCGTGACGGACGACACGCGGCCGACGATCATCGGTACGGCCAAAGAAGGCATGGTGGTTCATATCTACGACACGATCAACGGCGAGAAAGTATTGCTGGGCAGCGTGGTGGCGGGTCCGGGCGACCGGTGGGAGTTCGAGGTTCCGGCTGACAAGGCGCTGTCGGAAGGCCTGCACAACCTGTCGGCGACGGCAACGGACCCCGTGGGTAACGTGAGTCCGGAAACGGGCCTGTACCCGATCGAGGTGGACACGACGCCGCCGAATGCGCTGGAAGATGTGGTGCTGTTCGACGATGTGGGCGACGTGACGGGGCCGATCAACAGCGGCGATACGACGGACGACGACCGTCCGACGTTCTCGGGCCGTGGCGAAGAGGGCGCGACGATCATCATCCGCGACAACGGTGTGGTGATTGGCAGCACGACCGTCCAGGGCGGGCGTTGGAGCTGGGAGCCGACCGAGGCGTTGACGGACGGTCCGCACTCGTTCACCGCGCAGCCGGTGGATGCGGCGGGCAACAAGGGTCCGGAAAGCGCGCCGATCGACTTCGTGGTGGACACGCGTGACGTGGAGGTTTCGATCACGTCGGTGATGGACGACGAAGGCGACATCAAGGGTGCGATCGCGCCGAACGGCGTGACGGACGACACGACGCCAACGGTGATCGGCCATGCAACGGCGCACGGGGTGGTGAAGATCTACGACGGCGAGACGCTGCTGGGGTCTGTGACGGCGGATGCTGAAGGCTACTGGGAGTTCATGGTACCGGCGGACAAGGCGTTGTCGGAGGGTATGCACACGCTGAACGTAACGGTGACGGTGCCGGGTCAGAATGAAAGCAATCCGGCGAGCTTCACGTTCGAGGTGGATACAACTGCGCCGAATGTGGGCACGATCGATGACATTCACGATGACGTGGGCGAGTACCAGGGGACCATCGAGCCGGGCAAGTCGACGGACGACAACACGCCGACGCTGAGTGGAACGGTTGAGCAGAATGCATGGGTGATCATCCGCAATGGCGACACGGTGATCGGCTCGGTGCAGGCAGGCTCCAATGGCCGCTGGGATTTTACGCCGGCAAACCCGCTGCCGGACGGCACGTACGATTTCAACATCGTGGTGCGGGACGCGGCGGGCAATGAGTCGGATCCGTCGGAGCCGTGGCGGGTGATCATCGACACGACGCCTCCGGCGAAGCCGTCGATCGGCGACGTGTGGGACAACACGGATCCGGCGAACCCGGTGCCGATCGGCGAAGGCGAGCCGACGCGGGACCGGACGCCGGTGATCGGCGGGAGTGGTAGCGAGGAGGGCAGTACGATCATCGTGATCGTTGACGGCGAGGAAGTGGGTACGGCGAAGGTCGACGAGAACGGCGAGTGGAAGTTCGAGATGCCGGTCGAGCTGGCCGACGGTGAGTACCAGTTCGAGGTGATCGAGGTCGATCCGGCGGGCAATCGTTCGGAGAAATCGGAGCCGGTGACCGTGGTCGTAGTAGATCGATTTTCCAGCGGGCTGGAGACCTTTGACGTCCCGCGCCAGCAGTTAAGCCCTATTGCAAAGGAAATGCCGAGTGGTCTTAAAATATCGGGTAGCGGTAGCGTTGGGGTTCTTGATAATTTTGGAAACAAAAGTCTTTGGGTTTACACTGGCGAATCGGTTAGGGTTGAATTCCCCATCTCGATAAACGAAGTTTCGTTCAAGCATTCTGAATTGCATGCGCCCGGATATGCTGGGTTCTATAAGGCCGACGGGACTTTTGTCGGTCGGATTAGCCTGGAATGGAATTCTGATTCAAATGACCCTAGTGGGCGCGAAAATTACTATAAGGCGCCAGAAGGTCTGCAATTTGATTATGTACTTTTCTATGCAAGTCTTGAAAATGGACATGATCTTGGGTGGATCGTTGATGACATTGCGTGGGGAACTGAAGTGACGATCCCTGAGTCGCAATCACTCGTGGAAAATAGCGATTTGGATAGCCTCGGCGGCGAAGTGCTCTACCTGTCCGAAGGTGAAGAGGAAGCCCTCGAAGCCGAAGGCTCCGAGCGCATCGACGTACTGAAGCTGACCGGCTCCGACCAGGTCCTGGACCTGTCGAACCTGGAAGGCAAGCTGTCGTCGATCGAGGTCATCGACCTGACCGGTACGGGCGCGAACACGCTGAAGCTGACGCTCGGCGACGTGCTCGAGCAGGGCGGCAAGGACCTGTTCGTCAACGACGGCAAGACCCAGATGATGATCAAGGGCGCCGAAGGCGACGTGGTCGAGCTGTCCGACCTGCTGCCGGAAGGTGTCGACCTCGGCGACTGGGCGCAGCAGGCGGGCACCGTGACGGTAGAAGGCACGACGTACAACGTGTTCTACCACGCGGGCATGAATGCCGAACTGCTGGTTCAGCAGGGCGTGACCACGCATCTCGAGAACCACTGACCTTCAACCCCCGCCCCGGCGGCGCAATCCGCCGGGGTGTAACCGAACTCAACATTGAATCTCGCAAGCGAGCTCGCTTGCGATCAGGAAACTATTGGAACCATCATGAAAGGCATTCAAACCATCAAGCATGTCGCGCTCGCCAGCGCGATGGTGCTGGGCCTCGCGGCATCGCCGGCGTTCGCCCAGCAATATCAGACCGACAACACGATGGCCGTCTCGGCCGCCGGCACGCAAGCGGGCAAGACGTTCGGCATGAGCTACGCGCCGGTCGGCCAGGTCGCGTCGAACCAGGTGCAGGTCGTCTACTACCGCGCGCAAACCGCGGGTAACGCGAAGGCGGCGAACGTCTACGTCGACGGCCACTTCCAGACCGCGCTGCTGCCGAACGGCTACACGTCGTTCTGCGTGGCGCCGGGCAATCATACGATCGGTGCGTACCTGAACGATGCGCCCGAGTATCGCGGCAAGACGCAGAACCTGTTCGAAGCGAACCTGAAGGGCGGCGCAACGTACTTCCTAAAGGTGCAGGAAGGCGGTAACGGCGCGCCGGTGGCGGTATCGCGCGAACAGGCAGAACGCGAGCTGCAGGGCGCGCGCGCGCAAGTGCATGCGCTCTCGCGTGCGGCGACGACGCTCGCGTGCAACGTGTCGGCACCGGTGGCGTCCACCACACCGCAGTACAAGGACTACACGCTGGGCGGCGACATGCTGTTCGCGTTCGGTAAGTCCGGCTACGGCGACATCAGCATGAAGGGCCGCGAGGCGCTGAACGACCTGGTGCGCCAGGTGCGCGCGGAAAACACCACGCTCACGAGCATCCAGGTGATCGGCCACGCGGACCAGATCGGTTCGGACGAGGCGGCCGAGGCGCTGGGCATGCGCCGCGCGTCGACGGTGCGTCGCGCACTGATCGAGCGCGGCCTGCCGGCCGCGAAGATCGAGGCGATGAGCGCGGGCAACAGCGAGCCGGTGGTGGAGGCGTGCAGTGGCAGCCAGCAGCAGCGCATCGCGTGCTATGCGCCGAACCGCCGCGTGGTGGTGCGGGTCGACGCGAGCCGTCCCGCCTGAGCGGGCGCGGGGTCGCTCGTGCCGAAAGGGGCGGGCGACTCCGGGTGGCTGGGCGCGCGTGAGTGCGGGCCCGGTCTGAACGGCGAACGACGATGAGCACCAAACGACCGACCCTGGCAGCGGTGGAGACGCTCGTGCGTTATGCGGCATTGATGGAGGCGGATCAGGCGTCCTTCCATTCCGCGATCAACGAGTACGTGCTGGCTTCGCCGAGCCGCCGGCGCAAGCTGGTGGAAGCGTGGGTCACGTATTGCGAACGGGCGCGAAGCGGTGTGCTCGATGACACACCTTGATCGGCACGGGAATAGCTCGTGCCTATGGGCGACGCATTGCGTCGCCCTTTTTGCAATGCGTTGCGGTACACGCAACCCGTATCGCGAGAGTGCCGCCCGACTGCTCGGGAGCGGCCGATGCTAACCAGGACGAGTCAATCAATGGATATGAAGCATTCTGTCAGGATCTGGATATTCATGGCGTCGGTTTTGCCGTCGGCGGCTTTTGCTTCGTCTCCGCCGGCCTGGATCGAATCGCAGGACGAAATGACGCTGGAATGTGTCAGGAATAGCGAGTTAAGGAACCCTGAACCCGTTGGCGACATTGTGGGATTCGATGATCGCGCGGGATATTCCGTTCTCCTCATGCAGGGGCAATATCCACAAAAGCATATGCGTGGTCAAACCGGTCGTGAACTTTGTTTGTATAACCGTCGCGACAAGATGGCGTATGTCACCGAAGCGGATGCCTTGACAAGAAAAGGAAAGTAACTGCGACGATATAAGGTGCGCGATCCACGACGGTGTGGGATCCAGCGCTTATGTGTATGATTCACGGGCATTGTTGCAACTAATACGGGATGACAGAGCGCGAAATTTCGATGCGAGTTGGAGGTGTCCGGAATTCCGTGTGTGAGACGGGTTGAGATTCAGGCTCCAATGTTGAATCGTTCCGGGTAAAGCGGCGCGAACGGGGTCATGGCGCTCTTGCAATCGTTCCGGGAACCGGTCCACTTGGCCACGACGTCGCGCAGCGCCAGCCAGATCAGTTTGAGCGCGGCCTCGTCCGATAGGAAGTAGCCGCGCGCCTTGATGATCTTCCGAAGCTGCATGTGCAGCGATTCGATCGTGTAGGTCGTATATACAATTTTCCGGATGTCAGGCGCGAAAGCGTAGAACGGGATCACCTGATCCGAGGCCCGGCGCCAGAGGGCGGTAATCTGTGTGATTCACGGACATCGTTTCAACTGATATGACTTTCCGCGTCAACCGAAGCGACCGGTTTTCGGGGTTCCGTGGACATTCGAATTTCCTGAGGGCGACGTAGCAGTAACGACGACGGTGGATCACACTGATATGCGCGGGTTGGGTACCGCATTACAGAGGTCCGTCTCATGAGCCTGCCGCTCTCTAATGGCGCAAATTGGACATACCTTGCCTTGCCTGTTGCCTAGTTGAACCGCGGGTTGCTCGAGTACCGGGCTACGCCGCCTTCAGGAAACTCTCCGTGATGATGCCCATCAATTTGCAAATCCTCGTTGGCGTATCAGGCACTGCGCGGGGACGTCGCCGTCATTGCGAGACGAGCGATGTCCCAAATAAAGCCAACCAGTTCGCGCGCGACGGCGACGATCGTGATGCCGGCGTTCTTGCCGCGCGCTGCCAGCTTGCGGTACCGCTGGCATAACCGAACCTGGGCGTCCCAGGCACGGTCGATAACCACTTTTGGTAGTCCCTCATGTCGACGTTGAATCTGCGGCCCGACGCGAGCTGCATGCCGGTAACTCCAGGCGGCCTCGACCAGCAATTTACGGGCGTAGCTGTTGCCGGTTTTGGTGATGGCTCCCTGGCGTCGCTTGCCGCCGGACGAGTGTTCGGATGGCGTCACGCCGAACCATGCCATGAGCTGACGCGGATGCATAAATCGCGATAGATCGCCAAGTTCCGACACCATGCCAACAGCGGTCAGAAACTGCACGCCCCGCATGGCCTGCAATGCCTGTATGACGGGGTAGAAACGCCAGTCAACGACAGCTTCGCGCAACGCCGCTTCCAGACGATCACATTGGGCAAGCCGATCGTCGATCGTGCGCCGGTGTTCCTCGAATGCCAGTTGCTGCCACGCGTTGCCGAACGAGTAGCAACTGATCCAGCGCTTGTGTGCTTCACTCCAGTCGGCTCGCCCCGTGTAGCGCACGCCGTGCGCGAGCAGAAACGACTTCAAACGCTGCTTTGCCTGACGCAGCTCCTCTCGGACGCTCGCCCATGCTCGTGCCAGATCCCGAAAAGCTTCGTCTTCGACCGTCGGCACATGCACGGCCGACAGATCGTCGGCACGCAGTGCACGCACAAGCTTCATCGCATCACGGCGATCCGTCTTGCCGCGATCGCCAGGTTTGCGGGGTATCAGTGACGGCGCGCACACCATGCACTCGAAGTCGCGCTCCACGAGCTGCCGATACAGGCCATAGCCACACGGACCGGCCTCATAGACGACTCGCACGTGCGGCGCCTTCGACTGCAGCCGCTTGCACAGCCGATCAATCTCCGCTTTGGTCGTACCGATCTTGCCGAGCGATTCGACCGCGCCTGCGTCGACCGCGTATGCCACCGAGATCGACTCCTTATGCACATCCAGACCGACGTACAGCGTGCTATTTTTTTCCATGCTGGCCTCCGTGGTGAAAATCGCCGCGGTGCGGCTTCGGCCCACCGGTGCGGCTCTGGCAGCGATGCTAACCCGCGTTGAATACACCACGCCAGGCCAGCCCTACCTCACGGAAAGTCATACTGCCTAATATGGGACGATGGAGCATCGAAATCTCGATGCGATTACGCTGGGTACGTAGGTATCACGAGACCGGCAACGCCGGTCTCATTTGCACGCGTTGTGGCATCCTCAGGCCAACGCTTCGCAAGTGGCTGCGTCGCTACCAGGAGGCGGGAGAAGAAGGTCTTCGCGCTCAAAGCCGCCGCCCACTGACCAGTCCGAATCGAAAGGTCTCTGACGCAGATAGGGCAACGATTCTTCGCCTGCGGGCGAGTGCAAGGGTACACGGCGGATTCAAAACGAATTGCGTCTGTACGAGCAAAAAAACTATCCCTTGCGACCATTCACAAGGTTCAGTGCGAAGCCTCGGTGAAGCCGTTGGTTCGTCCCAGGAGGCTGGCACAACCGAGGCGCTACAGCCGTCCGATTCCCGGAGATCGTCCAGATGGTCACGATTTTCGTTTCGTATCTCAAAATCTGACTGGTCAAATTGAATGCCCTAATTGAATCGCATATTGTGACAAAACGGCTCGCGAATTTCGGGAAATCAATAATTCCCGCGGCCATCATTCGATATCGTTCAATCGGGGGTGTTGACGTGAAAATCGGATCGACGTCTTATCCATTCGCTGGATCCCATGGCGACTTCAACGCATTGGCTCAACCGCATAAGATGGCGAACGCGACGCCGAATACTGAATCGGCGGCCGATGCGGTTGCGCTACCGCCAAACATCCGCAAGGAGGCCGACGCGCGGCCCGGAGCCGGCGACCTGCTCGCGGCGCTCGCCAGATCGAAACCGGTGACGATCCGCCGGCTAGCGGGCGGAGAAAACGTCGAGGACACCATTCGACGCGAGTCGGACCTCGCCCCGTATCTGCGCGACCAGCAGTTGCTGGAGCAGGCGCACCGCGACACCTGGCCGGACTGGCGCAAGTATGCAAGCGACAGCGACCAACAGGCGCTTGCCGGATATGAACATGCGAAACAGCGAGCACAGGAGGTGGCTGACACGTTGCTGGAGGATGTCGAATCGCCGATGGCATATGGTCGTGGCCCAGCAATCCGGTATTTAAAGGACGCGTTCGGAATCGCTGCGGATCCTGATCTAATTCGGGTTCACGAACAGTACGCGACACCCGCCGGCATCGTCACGCGTGAAGGCACGTTGCTGGAATTTCTGCAGGACGGGCCGCGCGATGCGAGTCGGGGGCCCGCGACCTATTCGGTCGATCGACAGGATGGCGCGAAAGTGCAGCTGACCGATGCGCAGCTGAAACAGACGCTTCGCGAACTGGATGTGCGCAAGGATTTCGGGGGCGTGCTCGACGCGCGTTATCAGAGGCCGGACGTGAAGCACGCGCTGCTTGAGGTGCTCGACAGTCAGATCCGGATGGATGCTTTCAGCGCGAAGATGCGAGGGCATTTGAGCCAGGCCGGATATGACGCCGTTCAGCGAGCGTGTGACCCGGGCGCGAGTGTTACCGGCATGGCATCGATAGTGAGCCTGGGTGGCGTGGCGATCAACCTGCCCACAAAGGGCGCAGATCGCATGAAGGACCTGCTGGTGTTCCGCGAGTCGAATGCGCGAGGCGAAGCGCAGCGCTACGTGCTGTACGCGCCGAGTGCTCCCGACGGAAAGGATTTTCACGAGTTTCACAACTGGCGCGAATTGAGCGCGACTGTCGGCGCGTGGGCCAGCCGGCCGGACGGGCGTCGGTACCTGGTGGATCAGCTCGATCCGGGCAATCGCCGCGACGGCGCGTACTTTTTCCAGGACACCGATTCGCGCGCGAATACCTGGCGCATCGACGAAAACGGGACCGCAACCTGGAGCGAACTGCCGGGTAATCGCTATCGAGACCAATTGGGCGCGGCCGTGGCAGAGAAAAGCCGAACCCGCGTTGCCGAAGCGAAGGCGGGCCCGATCTCACCGGATTGGTACAGACATGCGACGGCCACGGATCGTCAGCAATTGACCCATCTTGCCGATGGCATTCGACTGAGCGGGGAGGCGCTGCTGCGCTCGGCGTTTCCCCGGCAATCGTTTGCCGAATACGCGCATGAGGTCGCCCAGGACAAGGTCAACCGTTACCTACGCGAGAAGGGTTTGACGCGCGCTGTCGACCCCGACACCGTGATGGTCCGCTTCAACGACGGGACACCGCGGCGAAGCTTGACCGATCTGGTCAAATACGGACACGGATCGATCGAGAATCTTGCATACAGGGCGCATTTCGTGTCGACGACGGGCCAGGATCTCGGTGTGTTCAATGCGCCGGTGGCGCATCGCAACGGCGGGCCGCACCGCGCCGATTTTGCGGACTTCATGGCGCCGTTTCTTCGCAAGACGTTTGTCGGTGAAGATTATGTGAATCGAGTCAAGGCCGCGCACCCGACGGATCGGGATCGCACGCTGTATCGAGAGCATATTGTGGGCACGATGCGATACGATGCATTGCAATCAAGATTAAATAGTGGATTGTCCGGGGCCGAGTATGCATCGATCAGGCAGCAGATCGATCAGGTGGCGGGTGGCCAGCCATCGGGTACCCGGAGTCTCCATCGGTTGACGCTCAATGGGCGCCCTGTGGAAGGCACGTATGTGTTCCGCGGGGTCGGCGAAATCGGCAACGCGCGGGATCTGCTCTATACGCCAGGGGCGCCGGACGGTCGCACGTTTCGCCCGTATGGCGATGCCGCGTTTCGCCAGGCGCACGGCGAGGCCGAATCGTTGACCGAGGCGATGCGGAAGTATTACTACGACCGCGTCAAATACACGGACCAGCCGGTGGCCAACACGCGTCTCGCGCAACTTCAGCAAGGCAAGGCGAAGCCGGACAGGCTGGGTGCCGCACAACAGGTGCCGAATCTGAATCACGAATACGACCGCAAGCTGGAACTGATGCTCGATCCGGTCCGGGAGACGACGAAAACGCGCGGGCAACTGATTGAAGACGCCGTGTGGAAAGGCATCAGTTTCGGGGGCACGGCATTGTCGATCGTCTATCCGCCGTCGGGAATCGCGTTTGGCGCGCTGGCGTGGGGCAGGCAAATGCACGATGCGTATCGCGCCTATCGGCGTGGCGATCGCGCGTCGGCATCGCTGCATATCCTGAAAGCAGGGGCGGATGCGCTGGGCACGGCATCCAATGTATCGGATCTCGGAAAACCGCTGAGCGCCCGGCTCGAGAAAATCCGCAAGGTGCTGGGCTTACTGGACGGGCAGCACTTCGGCGGGGTGGGCGACGCGGCCAGGGCACTCGGGAATCTGGAAGGCCGCGGCGCAACAACGAATGCCATTTGACTGGCGCCAATCGAACAAGGTTTATGCCAATGAAAATTTCGGGATTTCAGGTCACCGCGACGATCGATCGGTTTGCGGATCATTTCGGCACACCCAGCAAAACGCCGGAAGGCGCACTTCCTGCGTTGAACGGGATTCGAACGAAACGGGCCGCGTGGGTCGATGTGCTGCCGACGCGTGGCGTATCGAGGGAGAATCCGAACACAGCCTATGTCGCGTCTTACCGTGATGCAGCAAGCGAGACTCCAGGGGCACGGGCGAGCATGGTACCGGTCGATCCGAAGCCGGACGAAATCTTCGCGACGAATGAAGATCGCGTAGCGTTTATCCGGATAAGAAGCGACTTTCAATCCCGTCCGGCGCCGGATGCGCGAGGCATCGCCAGGGATTTTATTCGGCACCGGCTCGGCGTCGACGGGGACAAGTACATCCTGGCCCACTTCAAGACAGCTCAGGCGCGCGCAGAAGGCAAGCCCGACGAAACGATGTCCCTGACCGATGCCGTGATGCACGCGTTTCCAGGCGTGTCGGACCAGGGGCTGTGGCCGACCGTCGAGCTTGTAACAGGAGAGCTGCTCGGCGGCGGCGAGGCCAGCCCTTCGGCGGCAGGCTTCGTGAACGGTGTCTTCCACAGTGAGGATATCGGCGATTTCTTCAAGCGACTGGGGAGTTTCCTGTGGAGTCGAACCGGGCCAGGTTACATCTATAACACCTTCATCGCGCCGGGTAACGTTCGGCAGACCAGGCAGGAACACATCCGTCCGATAGATGATGCATTCGGTATTTACCTCAATAACGGAAAGGTTTTTTCCGACGCGAATCTCGGCGATTTGCGTCCATCCAGCGTGGCCGATGCGTTCAAGGCCGACGGTTTGAGCGAGCTGCCCTATATCAAACGGCTGAACGAGGTGCTGAATGCATACTGGGATTGTGTCCAGAACGACTGGCCGCTGCTGGCGCGGCACCAATTCGTTCAACAGGTGCGCGCTGCGCGTGACGAAGGCAAGCTCAGTGAGGCCGAGTATCGTTTGGCGATGAAGGCGGGCGCGCCCGGCGTGCCGTTCGCCGGCCGCATCACACTGGAGCAGCTGCGCCAATCGTCCAAACCCGATGTATCCGTGAGAGTCGAGCGCCTGACGTTGGACGGCTATTCCGCCACCGATATCGTGCGTTTCATCGCGCCGGACGATAGCGAAGTGATGTATATCCCCGGTCGTCAGCCTCCGTTCGCGTCCATTGGCGCGGGGCGGTTGCACGAATGGTTGAAGGATGAGGTCGAGGATCCGGCCCGGGCCAGTGCGTTGCTGGCCCACTTTTCGATGTATGACAAGCAGGACGGAACCTTCTACGCTGGCATTACGGCGGATCTGAAGGCGTTGGCCAAGGGCGAGCATAAAAAGATTGAATTCGATCGCGCGCCAATCGACGAAGATGTATTCGACGACATGCGGGACCGTGTGGGGCAGCGCGTGCGCAGCGATGCGAACGTGCAGACGCGGACGGCTTGGGAGGGCTGGAGGCATGTGCTGAACCGGTCGAGCGCGATGCTCGGGCCGCTGGGGGCGCCGCTTCAGTTGAGCACGGGTCTGGATCAGGCAGTGAACGGCAAGTCGAAGGAAGAGCGGGATGCGGGCATGGTGCAGACCGAGGATGCGGCGTTGGCGATTGTGACCATGAAACTCGGACATGATGCCAGCGGTGACGCCGGGAGTGAATCGCACCCGAATTGGGCCTTCAAGCCTCCTGTGGGGGGCGACGACGGTCTCGCGAGAGAATCCGCCGGCTCACCCCGCTCGCTGGGAGCGTCGAATGAGGCGACGCGCGCCCCGGATATCGAAATGGAGGTTCGCGAAGCGCAATCGCCGATTGATCTGGGTGAAACGGTTCACCCGGGGTTGGCTGATTTGTCGCGACAACCCGGTATGGAAAACGTGGAGTTCATGACGGGGACGGCGGTGCGGATTCTGGCGCAAGAGAACGTTGCCTCACGTGTGGGCGGCAGCGTGGCCGCTCGCGCGTACGGCGCGCCGCGATACCCGGTCGATATCGATCTTGAACTCGGCAATCCCGCCGACTGGCGAAGGGCATACGATGCATTGGTCAATACGAGTACGGACGTCACGATGAGCGGCCGTCGCGCGCGCGTGACGGGCGAAGGTGTGCCGGATGAGTTTGTCGACGGCGAGGGCGGTGTCGTTCGGCTCCGGTTCGAATTTGACGATGGCCAAACGAGCGAAGTCTTGGTCGATATCTCGAACGAGAACAATTCGATATTCAACAGGGACTTGCGCTCTCCACAAGTGCGTGGCGTGCAGGCACGCGCGGGACAGGTCGAATTGCTGCAGCCGGCCGATCTGGTGTTCAACTACCTGAGCCGTATCGTGAACAATCCGGAGCGCGCCACCGCCAAGGGTGACGAACAGCAGATCATCGGCTTGTTGAGACGGGCGGGATTTGACCGGGGAAGCCTGGATTCGAGATTGAGGATCGCAAACTCGATCCTCGAGCGTGTCAAGCCGGAGGTGAGGGCGACCTACAGGGATGAACTCTATCGAATCTTGAATTGGGTTGGATAGCGCGGCCGCCCCGCCTCACGTCATGTCGACATAAATCTGCAGGGAAATCCAGCTTGCATCGCGATGTTGACGACCACACCACGCAACAAATGCTTCGGGAGACACGTCGACCTTGACCGGAATTCCCCCTTGCCGAGTGATGCGCGTGAGCATGGTTTTCGTGCGCCGCTCCCAGGCTTCGTAGGTGGGGGGAAGGCTGTGCTTCAGCAGCGCGCGAAACGCCTGATAGTCGCCTCTTTCGAACCATGCAACGGCGACTTGCATGGCATCCGGGCTCGATGTGCTCATTCTCGGTTCCTGACAACGGGGTGAATGCCATTCAGACTCAACCCAGGCGCGCGCGATACGCGTCGCGATAGGCCGTGACCTTGTACACGTACTGTTCGGTCTCGGGATACGGCGGCACGCGACCGCCATATTTCCGGATCGTGCCGCTGCCGGCGTTGTAGGCGGCAATGACCAGGTCGAGACGCTCGCCGTATTCATTCTTCAACGCACGAAGATGGCGCGCTCCGGCCGTGATGTTCTGTCGTTGGTCGAACAGATCCCGCGCGCCATAGTGCGCACCCGTGCGAGGCATGAGCTGCATCAATCCTTTCGCGCCGCGATGCGAGACCGCGCGCGGATCGCCACGCGATTCCACATGGATGATGGCCATCAACAGCGCGTGATCGACCTGATATCGGTCGGCAATGGGACCGGTAATGGGCGCCAATGCATAGACGCGAGGCTCGATCCGCTTCGCTTGTTGATTGCCGGGTTTGTGCGGATGTTCGTGCACCGGTGTGCGAGACGACGCAACGGAGGCATCGCCGGGCGCGACGTTGAATTCAGATGACGTGAAGGCGCGGAGGCCGTCCGATAGTCGCCACGTGCGTACCGTGTCATGTTCGCGTGCAGGTTCGTAAGTCGTGGCGAACCAATCGATCGATCGATTCGATTGATACTCGGCCCATCGCGTCGCCGACGGACGCCGCGTAACAGTGGGCTGCGGTTGCGCGTGGTGGGGGTTCCCGAACATCCATTGGCCCAAGGGATGCGATGGATCGGGAGAGGCCGTGGTCGGTGTGCTGCATCCCGACAGCACAAGCGCGCTGCCGAGCGCGAGCCTGCCTGCAGGTGCGCGCAGGATTCGGCGTGCGAACGTGTGGAGCCGATTGCCGCGCTTGCCGGTGGTGAGGCGACGATTGTCCGAATGGTGAATGGATGTGTGCTGCATGGCTATGACGAATCGAAAACAAATGAAGTCCCACAAATCGATGCGTCACAGTCGGAATGGTGCTCGGTCAGCGCTCGTATTCGTGAACGGAGTGAGCGGCGGGCCGCTCGTCGAATTCAATGAGGGGCAGTCTACCGAGCGGGATTTTGGGGGGAAATCGGACTGCGATGAAGGATGGCCGGGACGAGTTCGAAAAATGATGTGTGAGCCTCGGCGAAGCCGGGTCCGGGCCTGTCAGTAATTTCGTATTCAAAGCATATGATGCTTCGAAGAAGAATTTATGCCGCGCCAACGGAAAGCCAAACCGGTAGACCTGTGGGCGATTCCCGCCGAGTTGCTTGAGCAGTTCGGCACCGCGCCGATGACGGCCGAAGCGATCAACGCCGCAACGCTGGCCCTCAAGAAGGTGCTGATCGAGCGGGCGCTGGGCGGCGAGATGAGTCACCATCTCGGCTACCCGCCTGGCGCGGCCAAGCCAAGCACCGTAACCACCAGCGCAATGGCGCGGGCGCCAAGACCGTTCTGACCGAGCACGGCCCGATCCGCATCGAGGTGCCGCAGAGCGCGGCCGTCAGATTTTCTTCGTCATCTTCTAGGTTCTTTTGCCGGCATAATCGCCGGTTCGGACCCCGAATGACCAACATGTCCGGCGGTGCGAGTTTGCGCGCCGACCGTTCATAGGAGTGCCGGTCACGCCAAGGTCAACGGAAGCGAATCCCGTCGAAGCAGCGAACGATCTCCCTGCGCCTAGTTTCCGCTGAGCGCGGCTTGCCAGCGCCGATGGCACGCATCGAGATATGCATCAATTGCTTGACGGTCTTCGCCCAAGACACTCTTTACGTAACCTTTTGCCTGGCCGATGACCCCGATTCCGGCTTCGACATCCCGCCTTGAAATTTCGGGCGGTGCATGCCATTGCAGTAATGGCTCCAACAGGATTGACTCCTCGAGTGCCAGATGCGGAAAAAATGTCTTGATCACATTCAATCGGATCTTTGCATGGTTGTGTCGATGCCGGCGACTGTCCCGCGATTGTTGGTTGTCGTGAATGCGATATTTCACCAGTGCATCCTTGATATTGGAAAATCGCAAGCCATTATGCATCACGTCGACAAAATAAGCCCAATCGAACGCGCCACCATATTCCGGATTCCACGCCAGTCCATGGCGATCGATGAAGCTACGCCGCAGCATGGCTGTCGGATTATAGATATTGCCTGCACCACGCAAGAGCCTTGCCTTGATCAGGCCATCCGTAGATGGAACGCTCAGGAAATCATCTCGTGCGCCAAAGGCTTTCATGCAACTGCCGAGCACCGCAATGCGGGGCTGACCGTTCATCGTTCGTACCTGAACATCAATGCGATTTGGTTCGGATATGTCATCAGCGTCCTGGAGAACAATGTATTTGCCAGTGGCAAGCTTTAATCCTTCATTGGTTGCTGTGGCCGTGCCCTTGTTTTCCGTTGTGATGTGATGACGAATTCTCGGGTCAGAAAACTCGCTGATGCGCTCTTGAGTTTTATCGGTCGAGCCATCATTTACGATGATCAGTTCAAAGTCACTGAACGTCTGATTGATGATGGAACTTATGCTCTCTGAAATAAATGATTCACCATTGAAAACGGGCAATATGATCGAAACGAGTGGCATGATGTGTTGTTTCCGTTAAAGATGTCGATTTTGACGGGTGCGATTGTTGCCTGCAATCGTTCAAATACGAAATCATTTTCTGACATCTAGTACTCGCTCGTCATGGCGGGCAGACGAGTGCGAATTTGCATTGACTCCGGGATCGACCTTGGCCCGCAAAAACTGTCCCGGTTGTACGAGTTGTCGCTGTATGCGGCCATGATGAGCGATACCCATGATTCGCATTGCTGGCCAAGCGACGGGAGCGGTGGTGTGTGTCACGATGAGTCGACTCGATGCCTGGAAATTTTTCTCGATGAGCGGTCAACATCGCTTCGAATGCACGGCAGTCTTCGAGACGCCATTCTTCATGATCGCTGCCGAAAACGCGAGATAAGCGGAATTTTACCTTGAATGGAAGCACATTTGTCGAGATAATATTCGTCGCCGGATCGTGTGCAGGAGGCCTTCAGGTCATCGCGGTCGCTTAGCAGCGCCCTGGTGTCCTGATTGTTGTGGAACAGGCGCACAAACATCGGTCAGCGATCCCAGAAATCATAAGATGCGCCCCTTTTTGTCGAAATCATCAATAAATCAGACGACAACCTTTCGTGAGTGAAAGTTTTGGGCGAAGCGATGGTGACGAGCCGTCTGAGGTTCCTGTGTTCACGCACCGACCGAGCGAGATGATCCTGTCCGACTCACATACTTCAAAAAGTGCATTCGCCAATCCCAGCCGCGCTCACAAAAATCGCGGTCGCGCAATAATGTAACTTCAGAATGCAACAGCGGTGCCATGGGAAATCATCCCTCTTAAATCGATTTTGTGAGCGACCGCGTAAAAAATTGTTGCGAGGTCTCGGTGATTCCCGATGCGATAAATCCCCCTGTTCAAGTACGTTCCTGAAATATGCGATTTGATCCCATGATCACGATATGATGATCGCATCGGATAGGCATGCGATTTTTTTTGATAAATCGATTGACATCAATCGATGTGAGCCCGGTCTTCATCCTGAAACTGGGGGGCAAGAAACCATACCATGCACTCTCGTCAAGATCTCGATGAATATGGAAAAATTAACGAGTTACGCTATGCGCACAACAGTCGGGGCGGAGGGTTGACGTGTTGTCAAGCGGGATGAATCCCGCATCAGGCCTTCGTCTTGATGGTTCGTTGTAGCTGCTATGCAGCAGCCGGATAGTAGGTCGCAGCCCCCGGCCCGACCGGCAAGCCAAGTCCGAACACCCAGATCGAGAACATCGCGCTCCACACGATCAGGAATGCCATCGAATAGGGCAACATCATCGACATCAGCGTGCCGACGCCGATATCCTTGCGGTAGCGTGCGGTGACGGCCACGACCAGGCCGTAGTAACTCATCATCGGCGTGATGATGTTCGTCACCGAATCGCCGACTCGGTAGGCTGCCTGCGCGACTTCCGGCGCGAATCCGAGCAGCATCAGCATTGGCACGAAGATCGGCGCGGTTAGCGCCCACTGCGCAGAAGCCGAGCCGACCGCGAGATTCGCGAACGCACAGACCAGAATGAAGCATGCGAACAGCACGGGCGCGGGCAGGTCGACGGCACGCAGCAGATTGGCGCCGGACACGGCGAAGATCGGGCCGAGCTGGCTCCAGTTGAAGAATGCGATGAACTGCGCGGCAAAGAACACGAGCACGATGTACGCGCCCATCGACGACATCGTCGACGCCATTGCATCGATCGCATCGCGATCGGAGCGGATCGTGCCGGCCAACGCGCCATACGCGATGCCCGGCAACAGGAAGAGCAGGAAGATCAGTGCGACGACGGACGCGTAGAGCGGGGCGTGCGGGCCCAGCGCACCGGCGGCGTCGCGTAACGGGCTACCGGGCCACATGACGGCCGCGGCGAGCAGCGCGATGCCGGCCAGCGCGACCGTGCCGGCGGCAAGCAACGCGCGATTTTCGCGGGGCGTCAGGCCGGCGGCCATCGCGTCGGCGGCGGTTGCCTGCGGCGGCGCTTCGCATGCCTGGTACGCGCCCAGGCGCGGCTCGACAAACCGTTCCGTGACGAAACCGCCGACGAGCGTGATCATGATCGCGCTCGCGGCCATGAAGTACCAGTTCGCCGCGGCACTGACCGCGTAGTTTGGATCGAGCAATTGGGCCGAGGCCTGCGTGATGCCGGCGAGCAACGGATCGACCGTGCCGAGCAGCAGGTTCGCGCTATAGCCGCCGGAGACGCCGGCGAACGCGGCAGCAATGCCGGCGAGCGGATGCCGGCCGAGTGAACGAAATACGGCGGCGGACAGCGGAATCAGCACCACGTAGCCCAGTTCGCCGGCGACGTTCGACATCACGGCGGCAAACACGACCGCATAGGTCGTCAGGCGCCGCGGCGCGGCGCAGACGATCTTGCGAACCGCTGCGGAAATCAGGCCGCTGCGCTCGGCTATGCCCACGCCCAGCAGCGACACGAGCACGGTGCCCAGCGGCGCGAAGCTCGTGAAATTCGGAACGAGCGATGTGAGCACGCGAACGATGCCGGTCGCATCGAGCAGGTTCACGGCCGCGATGCTGGCGGGCGCGGCCGACGGCGCGCGAGGGTCCGTCACCGACAGGCCGAGCGTGGCGGCGAGCCACGAGCCCGCGAGGATGATCGCGCTCATGATTGCGAACAGCGTGACCGGGTGCGGAAGCAGGTTGCCGAGTCGCTCGACGACATTCAGCAGGCTGATGCGCCGGCGCTCGGCCGGACGCGTGTCGGATGCATTCATGGTCGTATCGATAGTCAGTCGGGTTGAGGGGCGTCGGCCAGCACGAGGCGATAGCCGGTGCCGTAGACGGTGAACAATTTCACGCCATGGCGACCATCGAGTTCGAGCTGGTTGCGGATGGCGGCGATATGCGTCGTCAATCGTCGATTCTCGTTGACGCGCCGCTTTCCCCAGACGAGCTGGAACAGGTGGTCGTGATCGAGATTGCGGCCGATGTTCATCATCAACGCGAAAGCGATCTGGAATTGCTTTTCGGTCAGCACGATCGTCTTGCCGTGAAAGCGAAACGTGCGACTGCCGCGGTGCAGTTCGTAGGCGCCGACTCGCATCGTGTGTCGATTCGGGCGGCAGTGCATCGCCCATCGGAGCCAGTGCGCGATCGTCGATGCCAACTCGTTTTCCGACAGAGAACACGCAATGTATTCGTTCGCACCCGCGCCGATGCTGCGCATCGCGCTCGCGTCGTGGTCGCGCTGGCCGACCGCGATCAACGGCATTGCATCGCCGAACCGGTGCCGTATTGCGCGAATCGCATCGGTTGCCTGTGAACACACGGATTCGCTGCGAATCATCGCCACATCGAAGCCGACGCCGCGCGGCCCGTTCTGGAACGACGCCAGTGAGTTGAAGCGATCGACGTCGTACCCGAGTCGGGTCAGCATGCCTTCGAACTGCAGGCGGTTCGCGCCGTAACCGGGCCGCCGCCAGCTTTCGAGCGCGTCGAGCATGTCCGTCTCGCCGATATCGATGATCGCGATGCTGGACGAAGCGTGGCCGTTCATCGCTGAGCGTCCGGCGATGTGGGGCGCGGCGGGTTGTCGCCCGGGCGCGGGAGCGGAAAGTCTGTCTGCAGCATGGAATGGAGCCTCTGCTGAATTCAAGCAAGCCGTATGCCGTCTGACGATTCGACATCACGGCGGGGAGAGGCTGCCCGTTTGGACAGCCGCGTCATGGCGGCCGGCGGCCCGGCACCGCACCGATGAATGGCGCCGGTTCGGTCTGGCTGGCGGCAGCGTCGTGATGAAGTATGTTCGGCATGGATGATCCGGTATATGGGACGTGTCTCCGGCGGGAGTCGTACCGATTCGATAATTTCGGGGCCGCCCTCGGACGCGATGCCGGGCGCGACGCGCGTCGCGCCCGCGCCGATGCCCCATGCGGCGAGCAGGCTGCGGGGCCGCGCTCAGCGCGCGATGACCTGAAGCTTGCCCGCACGGAACTCGTCTGCGAGAAAGAACGGCAGATTCAGTGCCCAGCTGTGCTGGCGAACCCGTGCGTCGTAGTCGAGCGCGTCTTCACCGGCGCGGATCAGCGTGATCGGCTGGCGCGCGCCGTCAGGCAGCGGCGACGGGCCGCCAATGCTCACGTAGGCGGTGTTGCTGCCGACATGGAACCGGTCCGTGCGCCAGCGCACCGGCGCATGCGGGGGAAACGGGCGGGCATGGTGGAAGCCGAACAGCTCGTCGTGGTTCATGAGGCTTTCGCGCACCGTCGGCCACAGCACCGTGCGCAGGAACTGCTGATCGGTGAAGCGGGCCGGGCCGCGGTAGCTCGCGAGGAACTCGGCGATCAACGGCGCAACCGGCGGGATCACGCCCGTGCAGCCGCCCCACAAGCCTGCTAGCAGCAGTTCCGTGTGGGTGAAATAGTCGCGCATGTGATGGAACAGCCGATCGCTCGCGAGCCATTCGTCGACCGCCGCCGCTTCGCGCTCCGAAAGCAGCGAATCGGCGTCGCGGACGATGAAGCGGTCGACGCCGGGATCGTCCATGACCAGAAAGCGCCACAAGGTTCCCGGCATGGCGCGCCGTTCGTCGTGATCCATCGCGACGAGTTCCGCACCGGCGTCGCGCAGCCTGCGCTGTACGTGTTCCGGCACGCTGGCGTCCAGATAGACGCGGCAGGTCCATGCGGGGTAGAGCGCGTGCGCGACCCGCGCGTTCATCACGGCGGTCTCGCAATAGCGCGGGTTCGCGCCGTACAGGCTGTAGGCGATGACATTGCGCGCGCGCGCCTCCGGATCGAAGCGCGGCGGCACCGCGGGAAGCGGCCAGCGTCGCCCGTCGCGGAATTGCGCGTCGGCCTCGGTCAGCGATCGATGTCCGTGGCGGCGAAGCTCGTCGTGCTTGCCGAGCCAGCCGCAGACCTCGGCGAGACCGTCGAGCCAGGTGTCGGACGCGCGGGCGCGCTGGGCGGGCGGCGCGTCATGGATCTGCATGTACGTGCGATAGGCCTCCTCGTACCGGCCCGTTCGCATCAGGCATAGCGCATAGTCGCCGAGGACCGTCACGTTACCGGGCATATGGGCAAGCGCGGTCTGCGCGAGCTGCAGCGCAGCGGCGTAATCGGCCGTGGCCATCGCGGCGCGGAACTGGGTGGCGAGCGTCTCGAGTTGCATGCGCGCGCGCCCCGCATTCAGGCCGGTGGTCGCAGTCTTGCGTTTCGGGCTCGGAGGCGGTCGGAATCTGGACATGATCTTGATCGGGTACGGTTCGGGCATGGCCGGCGCGCGCGCGTGCACGTACCGACGCGGTTCGACATCGGATGGTCGGGCTGGTAAGCAGGGCGCCTGCCACGGCGCGGGCCGTTTGCGGGCAGGCGCTGCGTGGCGTTATTGGGGCTTGTCGTCGCGCACGGTCTTGCGGCCGGTTGTCGTGGCCGTGGGCACGTTCAGCGTGTCCGACGTCGAGCCGGACGCGTCACTGGACGCGGCCAGCGAAACCCCCATCGAGTACTTGACGAGGTCGGTGTCGTTGTCGATACCGAGCTTTTTCATCGCGTTCGACTTTTGCGAACTGATGGTCTGCTTGCTGCGCTTCAGTTGTTCGGCAATCTGGTTCACGCTCAAGCCCGACACGAACAACCGGACGACTTCTTCCTCGCGTGTGGTCAGCGCATTGCTTGTGGTGTTGGCCGCCTCGACATCGACCTGCCATGCGACTTCCGAAATCGACGGCGAAAAATACCGCCCGGACGCGTAGGCGCCGTGTATGGCGGTCAGCACGTGATCGGTGCTGTCCGACTTGCTCAGGATGCACTGAATGCCGAGCTTGAGCAGGGAGCGGATCACGCCCGGGTTGTCCATCATCGTCAGTACGACGATGCGGGTGTCGGGGTAGCGACGGCGCAGGAACGAGAACAGCGTGATGCCATCGCCGAATTCGCCCCCCGGCATCGCGTAGTCGGAGACGAGTACGTCGCACGGGTGCTCATCGAGCGCGGCGATGAGCTGCGTGGAGTTCGACGCGGTGGCGGCCACGCTCACGGACTTGTGGGCGGCGAGCGAGGCCCGCAGGCCGTTGATGATCGCAGGGTGGTCGTCGGCGACGATGACCCGGATGGTGAATTGATCCATGTTCGTTTATGTCCGATGTTCAGGCATGTCACTCGATATCCCGCGCCATGCCTCGTCCGATTTTGCGTTCTGCACCCGACACCCGGTCAAGTACGACATCGTGCCGGCGCGTGGCGGTGATGCCGCCTCGACCACGACACTCTAGTCCGATCCCTTTTCGAAAACCATCGATCTCGAAATGGAATGGGGTCGTACTGATACGAATTATTATCAGATCCCACCCCATAAACGGTAAACCTGCGGCGTGGCGGGCCGCGCGCGGCGAGGCCCGCCACGTCAGGATCCTACGCCAAATATAGGCCGTGATCGACTGCCAATCGAACCGACACTGATCTCCGTTGCGCTCAATTTAGTACGGGTCCGACTTCTGTCTGCTTCCCGTCGCATATCCCGCATGGGCCGATTTCCAGAGAATTGGAACCCGTTTCATGGCTCGTCAGGCACACACCTGACTGGCTGCCAACGCGGACCCGTCGCATCGCTGCAACTGACTTGACGATCGATTGTTTCGCTACGCCATTTTTCACGACCTCTCGTGTACGGGCGGTGGTTGTACCCGGCTTCGGCCGGGTTGCCGCCCGGGCGCGATCGGCACAACGGGTTCAGGACATGACTCTCGATACTGCTCAATCACAGGAACTGCAGGATACGGCCTGGCAAGAACCGCCGAAATCCGCCACCAATCAGGACGGCCTGCTCGATGCCGTCCTGTGGATCTGCGAACGTTACGGCTGCGGCAGGACGCCGGAAGCACTGATGGCTGGCCTGCCGAAGGCCGGCGTGCTGTCGCCTTCGCTCGCGCTGGATGCGCTAGCCAACGCGGGGCTGACGGCCGGTCTCGTCGACCGCCGTGTGCAACTGCTCCCGGAACACGTGATGCCGATGATCCTGCTGCACAAGCGCGCGGGCGGCTGCATCCTGCTCGGGCGCCGGCGCAATCCGGACAAGGAAGCGAAAAGCAAGCTCCTCTACCAGGTCGTCATGCCCGAGGTCGGTCCGGAGCCGGTCGAATACACGCAGGAGGAGATGGACGAGTTCTACTCGGGTTACGCGATCCTGGTGAAGCCGGCTGCCCGCGTCGACACGCGCGCCGGCGAGCAGGAACCCGAGCCGGCCGGCCACTGGTTGCTGCGCACGCTGTGGCGCTACCGCCGCTATTACGCGAGCGCGGCGCTGGGCGCGCTGCTCATCAACGTGCTCGGCCTCGCGAGCATTTTCTTCACGATGAACGTCTATGACCGCGTCGTGCCGAACCAGGCCTATGTGACGCTGTGGTCGCTTGCGATCGGGGTCGGTGTCGCCATGACATTCGAGGCGATCTCGCGGCACGTGCGCGCGCACTTGCTCGACGTCGCCGGCAAGAAGGCGGACCTCGTGATGGGCACGCTGCTGTTCAGGCAGGCGCTGTCGGTGCGCATGGAGAACAAGCCGGCGTCGGCTGGTTCGTTCGCGAACCAGCTCCGGGAATACGAATCGGTGCGCGACTTCGCGACTTCCGCGACGCTGTCGGCGATTTCGGACCTGCCGTTCGTCCTCCTGTTCATTGGGGTCGTGTTCACGATCGGCGGCTCGCTCGGCTGGGTGCCCGCGCTGATGGTGCCGCTGATCATCGGCATCAGCGTGCTGGTGCAGTGGCCGCTTGCGAAGATCATGAAGGAGAACCTGCGCGAGGCATCGCTCAAGCAGGGCGTGCTGATCGAATCAGTCGAAGGGCTCGAGACGCTGAAGGCGGTGGGCGGCGAAGGGTACATGCAGCGCCGCTGGGAACATTACAGCGGGCTGTCGGCAGCCTCGTCGATGAAGTCCCGAAAGATTTCGAGCAAGGCGACCAGCCTCGTGACGTTCCTGCAGCAGCTGCAAACGGTCGTGCTGGTCGTGCTCGGTGTGTACCTGATCGATGCCGGCGAGCTGACGCAGGGCGCGCTGATCGGCACGGTGATGCTTGCGGGCCGGATCACGGCGCCGCTCAGCCAGGTGATGGGTCTCGCGTTGCGCTTCCAGCAGGCGAAGGCCGCGCTGCACTCGCTGAACAACCTGATGGCGATGCCGGTCGACCGCGATCCGGCGCGCGAATACCTGCCGAAGCCGCCGCTGTCTGGCGAGATCTCGCTGAAGGACGTCGGGTTCGCGTATCCCGCGCCGCCGATGCAGCCGAATCCGCCGATCCTCAAGGGCGTCAATCTGGCGGTCAAGCCGGGCGAGCGCGTCGCGATTCTCGGCCGGATCGGCAGCGGCAAGTCGACGCTGCTGCGTGTGATGGGGCGCCTCTATGCGCCGACCGACGGCCAGATGTTCACCGACGGCCTCGATGTCGAGCAGATCGATCCGGCCGACTGGCGCAAGGCGGTCGGCTATGTCGGGCAGGATGCGCGGCTGTTCCACGGCTCGCTGCGCGAGAACGTAATGATCGGCCGCCCGGAGGCGTCCGCCGACGAATTCCTGCGCGTGCTGCGCCTCACCGGTCTGGACCAGGTGGCGGCCAAGCATCCGAAGGGCATCAACCTGCCGATCGGCGAAGGCGGACAGGGCATCTCGGGCGGCCAGCGCCAGCTCGTGTCGCTTGCGCGCACCCTGCTGGCCCGTCCGCGGCTGCTGTTGCTCGACGAGCCGACCAGCGCGATGGACAGCCAGACCGAAGCCGTGTTTCTCGATCATCTTGCGCGTGCGACCGAAGGGCAGACGCTCGTTGTCGTCACGCACCGCCCGTCGCTGCTCGCGCTGGTCGACCGGATCATCGTCGTCGAGGAAGGGAAGGTCGTCGCCGACGGCCCGAAGAGCAAGATCCTCGCGGCACTGTCCGGCGAATCGCGCCCCGCGCCCGGCGCCGCGCGCCGTCCGGCCGCGAACAAGGCAGCGGATAACGGCGCATCCGCGCCGGTCACGATGACTGCGCAGCGCGCAGCGCGACCCGCGGCGCCCGCCAATGACGCGGCGCCCGACATGAATACACCCGCGGCCGCTGCACCGGCTGCCCAGGAGTCCAAGCAATGAATCTCAATCCATTCAAGAAGTGGTGGCCGGGCAAGGCCAAGCTGACGCCGGGAGACGCGGCGTTCATGAACGACGTGAAGGAGTCGCTGCTCACGCAGTCGACGCCCGGATCGATGCTGGTGATGTACGTGATCGTCGCGATCCTCGTGAGCGGCCTGGGCTGGGCGAAATTTGCCCGTGTCGAGGAAGTCACGCACGGCGACGGCACGATCATCTCCAAGAGCCGCGAGCAGGTGATCCAGAGTCTGGAAGGCGGGATCCTGGAGCAGCTCGACGTGCGCGAAGGCGACATCGTCAAGAAAGGCCAGGTGCTCGCCAAGATCGACCCGACCCGCGCGGAGACGAGTTACCGCGAGGCCTGGTCGAAGCAGATCGGCCTGAAGGCGACGATCGTGCGCCTGCGCGCCGAAGCGTACAACCAGCCGCTCGTGTTTCCGGACGACGTGAAGGGCGTGCCGGCGGTCGTCAAGCAGGAGACGCTCGCCTACAACGCGCGCCGTCGCGCGCTCGACGACAGCGTGGCTGCGCTCGAGAAGAGTCACTCGCTGTCGATGCGTGAGATCGGGCTGGCCGAGCCGCTCGCGGCGAAGGGCCTCGTGTCCGAGGTAGAGCTGCTGCGCATGCGCCGTCAGGCGAATGAGCTGCGTTCGCAGATCGTCGAGCGCCGCAACCGCTTCCAGGCGGATGCGAACTCAGAGCTCATCAAGCTGGAGCTCGAGCTCGCGCAAACGAGTGAAACGGTCGTGGGCCGCGCGGACGTGCTTCAGCGGACCACCGTCGTGGCACCCGTCTACGGCACCGTGAAGAACATTCGCGTGAATACGATCGGCGGCGTGATCCAGCCGGGCGAGCACATCATGGAAATCGTGCCGCTCGAGGATCAACTGCTGGTCGAGGCACGCATCAAGCCGTCCGACGTGGCGTTCCTGCGTCCTGGCCAGCCGGCGACCGTCAAGATCACCGCGTATGACTTCGGCATCTACGGCGGCCTCAAGGGCAAGGTCGAGCACATCAGCCCGGACACGCTGAAGGACGACCAGAAAGCCGCGGCGGGCCGGCCCGACGCGACCTACTACCGCGTGCTGGTCCTGACCGACTCGAGCACGCTGAACGCAGGCGGCAAGACGCTGCCGATCATGCCCGGCATGGTCGCGACCGTCGATATCCGCACGGGCGAGAAAACCATTCTCGACTACGTACTCAAACCGATCTTCAAGGCGCGCGAAGCGTTCCGGGAGCGTTGATCATGACTGGACGAAACTATCAGCTCGCGACGGCGTCACCGTACGCGAAGCGCAGACCGATCGCATGGGTCGCGTCGTCGCTGTTCGCACTCGCGCCGCTCGTGATGGCCGAGGTGGTGCACGCGCAAAGCGTCGCCGGCATCCGGTCGCACGTGTCGGTCAGTGAGTGGGCGAACGCGCCGGCCCAGGCCGATGTACCCGCCAGCGCCGCGGCAACCGTCGCGCAGGGCGAGGCGAGGCTTGCCGCGGCGACACGCGCGGACGAAGAGAGGCGGCTCGCGGAAATCAAGTCGCCTGCCGGCCAGGCGCGTCTGGCCGAGGAAGCGCGGCGCAACATGGACGAGCGCGTGCTCCGGCAGATGGAGCGCGACCGTCCGGCCGACCGGCTGCGCGATGCGCGAACGCGTGAAGCCGATCGCCTGGCGGACGAGGCGCGCGAGGCCGAGGCCCGACGCCAGCAAGTCGTTCGCGAGCAGGCCGAGGAAAAACGGCGTGCCGATGCCGAACGTCGCCATCGCGGCGAGCTGGCGCGTGCGGCGGCTACCGCGCGCGCGGCAGCCGAGCGCGACGCGGCCGAAGCGCGTCGCGCCGAGGCCTCGCGACAGGCGCAAGAGCGTCGTCAGGCGGCCGCGAGGCTGGAAGCCGCCGAGGCGGCGCACCGGGCGGAAGCGGAGCGCGCGGCGGCAGCGGAAGCGCGTGCCCGTGAGGCCGAGGCGCAAAGTCGCGATGCGGCGGCGCGCGCGGATGCCGCAGAGCGTGATGCACTGGCACGTGCCGAAGCCGAGCGCCAGCGCGCGGAGGCGGCGCGTGCGGTCGAGGCCGAGCGCGCACGAGCGGAAGCGCAGCGGCGCGAACAGCAGCGCGCGGACGACGCACGCCGTCAGGCAGAGGCTGCACGCGCAGCCGAAGCGGTACAGCATGCGCAAGCCGCGAAGGCGGCGGCCGCGCGTGCGAACCATCGACAGAACGCATCGTTGGCGACGCCGGATTACACACCGCCACTGTCGAATCCGGGCCGCACGGCCGCGTCGTCGCAAGGCGGCGGATTGGCCGAGTTCAAGCCGGTCGGGTCGCCTGACGCAGCGATTACCCGCAGTTGGGAGGCCGCGACGGCTGACGCCGCTCGCGCGGTCGACCGGCCGGCGGCTGGACAGTTGACGCTGGGCAAGACCGGTGCGGCCGCCGGCACGCAGCCGCTGGCCGTCTCGGCTGCCGCGGTGGCGCTTCAGGCTGCCGCGCCGCCCAGGTCGTACGACGGATCGCGCGCAATCGACGCGGGCCGACCGGCAGCGCAGCCGCAGGCGCGTGGCGGCAAGGCAAGCGCCGCGCCGACCAGCGGGACGCCCGGGCAATTCGCGCGCTGGCTGGAGACCGAGTCCGACGACTACGGCACCGGGCCGACGCTGTCGGGCGACAAGCTGCGCGAGATCTTCTGGAATGCCGCGCAGGTGGCTGCCGAACGCAGCCCGGAAGTGCGCCAGGCCTACGCGAACTACCAGGCGTCGAACGCCGACGTCGCCGAGGCGAAGGGGCAGCGCTGGCCGCAGATCGACATCGGCTCGCAATCGCCGACGGCGAATTTCGGGCCGGGCGGCGGCAACGGCGGTGGCAATTTCGGCAACCCGTTGTCGGTCAACGTCACGACCAATGTGTTCGACTGGGGCCGCACGAAGCACACGATCGGCAGTCGCCAGTTCCTGTCGGACGCCGCGAATCGCGCGTACGACACGGCGCTGGGCAATTCCGCGTTCGAGGTATCGAACACGCTGATCGAGCTCGGCAAGCAACGCAACATCGTTGACCTGAGCCAGCAGTTCGTCGACCGGATGGCGACGCTTGTCAAGATGCTGGGCGAGATCGTTGAGGTCGACCGCGGGCGCGGCAGCGAACTCACGCAGGCGAAGACGAAGCTGCTGCAGGCGCAAGCGTCGCGGGACACCGCGCAGGCCAAGGTGCGCGACGCGGAGCTCACGCTGCAGAAGCTGGTCGGGGACGAGGCTGTCCTGATTCCGCGCACGCGCGAATGGTCGATCGAGCCGGGCAACCTGCCGAAACTGCTGTCCCAGGTGGGTGTCCACCCGAGCCTGCAGCAGGCGAAATCCGAGGCGGACGCCGCGGATCTCAACACGAAGGCCGTGAAGGCATCGGGCCTGCCGCAGGTGAACTGGGTCGTCAGCGCCGGCATGGGCAAGGACGGTCTCGGTCGCCAGCAGCCCTGGCAGACGATGCTGACGCTGAACTGGGGCGCGTTTCGCGGGGGCTCGGCCAGTGCCGCGACTGACGCGGCGAGCGCGCGCGCGACGGCGAGCTGGCAACGCATGGAGCAGCAGCGGCGCGATCTCGAGTATGCGGTGCGCACCGCCGATCAGGACGCGCACACGATGCTGCAACGTGCCGACCTGTATCGCGGTCTTTCGACGGAAACCGATCGCGTGCGCAAGGCCTTCTTCGAGCAGTGGCACCACCTCGGCAAGCGAACGCTGCTCGACGTGCTGACCGCGGAGAGCGAGCACTACGGCAATCGCGTCGCCGAAGTCACAAACCGCTTCGATGGCTACCTGGCCGTATTCCGTGAACACCATTCGGCCGGTGCTTTGGCCGAGTGGTTACGGAACGAACCGGGAGTCTGACGGGATGTGCGTTCCCCGTAAAAAAAATCACGGCGCATCGAATGCGCCGCGATTTTTTTGCGCACGCGTGATGTTGAACGACCGCATCGGCCCCCCCTCGACAGCAAACACAAATCGTTCCTGTCCGATGCGCATCGAAATTCGTCTTATTTCCCCGGTGAGGTGAATCGGGACAATGACATGTGGACAGCGGCCCCGGAGCGGCCCCGCGATCTTCATTCCTCGTCGCGCTTTACCTGATCGACACGTCGATTGCCACCCGAGCGAGCTTTCAGAACAACCTAGACCCGGTGTGCCGCCTGACCAGGGCGCCGTATCGAGGCGCGTCGACGGAAAGGAGCAATCCGTCCGTCGGCTTTCGATGAATCAAGAGGCCATTAAATGCCCGATCCTCACAGAAAACTGTCGTCCAAGGTGATGCGCGTGCTCTGCGCGTTCGCCGACCTGAAGGACGACGCCCAGCAGGCCTTCAACGGCGCGATGAACGAGTATCTGCTCGCGTCACCAACGAAACGCCGCCAACTGCTGAAGCAGTGGCGCGAGTGCATCGACGATCCGGCCAGACCGGAGTCGGCGCATTTTCGTCCGCGCATGTCCGTCGAGTAATCCGCGGGCTTCGCGGCACGCGCCGCGCTTCAGGTTCAATTCATGCCGGACTGTCATATCCCGGAATCCTCGACGGCGGCGAGCGACTCCGAATCGAACAACGCCGAACTCGGCTTGCTGGGCCGCTACCAGCGCGCGCTGCTATACGGCGGTGGCATTGCGCTGTCGATCGTGATCGCTTGCGCGACCGCCTACGGTCTCTGGAGCACCGGTCGCGAGTATATCGCCCAGCAGCGCGCGTCGTTCCTGACGGTCCGTTCGCTGCTGAGTGTCGAGCTCGAGATGCATCAGACGATGTTCTCGCGGACCGTTGCGAGTGCCGAAGTCCTTTGGGCGGAATGCGACGAAGCTTCTCGACACGTGGTCGATGCGTTTGCCGCGAACGGCGGTCGCAGCGTATTGCATGCGAATGCCCGCGCCGCGCCGTTGCTGGCGCTGGGTGAGCCTGAGCCCGCACGCGACGCATCCGGCCATGCGCGCTACCTCGCGCTCGCGGAGCGTATGGGCAGTGTGATGAGTGCGGCGGCGCGTCAGCTCGGCCGGCCGGTCGCGGGCATGTTCTATAGCCCGGACAAATCATTCGCGACGATCTATCCGCCCGAACGCGCGGCCTCGCTGTCCGCCCTGTTCGGTTCGACTGACGTGCGCACGTGGATCGATCGCCTGGCACCGGCATCGGCCGGGCTTCCGACGAGTGCGGAACACACGAAATCGACGTTGCGCGGCGTTGTCTGGTGGTACCCCGAGCCCGACCCGGTGACCGGGGTCCCCGTGCTGCGGGTCGTGCAACCAGCATTCGACGGCGGCGATGTTTTCGCGGTGTTCGTTCACGAAGTGCCGGCGGCGACGTTGCGCGACACGCTCACGCAACACCGCCTTGCCGGCGAGTTGATGATGCTCGATCGAGCCGGGCGCACCGTGCTGCATTCGGAAGGTCTTGTCACGCACGCCGATACGACGCTCAGCGTGCGTGCGATGAACGGCGGCCAATGGCGCCGCGGGTTCGACGGACTGAACGACGCCTATCGGGACGGCGTGTTCACGGTCAGCGATCGGGTGCCCGGCACGGACTGGGTACTGGCGTACTTCTGGTCGTGGCGGACGATGGCGGTGGCGCTCGCGCCCGACTGGCTTGCGCGGGCCGGTTCGATGGCCGGGGTCCTCACTTTGTTGTGGGGGCTTCTCGTGCTGTTCGATCGCAAGGTGTTCCGGCCGGTGCTCGCGCGCTCGTCACATGTGTTCGAGAGCGAGGCCCTGAACCGGACGATTGTGTCGCTGGCGCCGGTCGGCATCGGGCTGTTCGCGTTGCGCGACGGTGCCGTGTTGTTGGAGAACGATGCGATGCGGCGATTGCGTGCGCTCGGCGGCGAAGCCGGGGCGCGTGCCGTCGTCACTCACTATCTCGCGATGCGCGCGGCGGCCAAGAGTGCCGGCTGGGCCGGCGCTTCCGAATGGGAATATACGGTACCCGTGCCGGGCGGCGAATCGCTCGATCTCGCCATCGGCATGGTGCGCACGCGTTATCGATCGGCGAGCGCGCTACTGTGCGTCGCGTCGGACATCACCGCCCGCAAGCGCGCGGAACGCGCGGCGCTGGACGCACGCGAGGCGGCCGATGCGGCGAATCGGACCAAGACGGTGTTTCTTGCGTCGATGAGCCACGAGATGCGTACACCGCTCAATGCCATTCTCGGCCATCTTGAGTTGCTGAAGGCGGGTGGCCACGATGAGCGCACGCCGAGGCGACTGGATACGGTCACGCGCGCCGCGCGCGGACTGCTCTCGCTGATCAACGACCTGCTCGACGTATCGAAGGCCGAAGCGGGGCAAACGACGCTCGAGCTGATCGCGTTCAACCTGCGCGAGCTGGTGGCGCAGACCGTCGACGTACTCGCGCCGCTGGCGCAGGAGAAGGCGATCGGCTTCGATGTCGCGATTCGGGACGACGTGGGTGAAGGGTATCTCGGCGATCCGACGCGAATCCGCCAGATCCTCGTGAACCTCGTCGGCAATGCGATCAAGTTCACATCGACGGGCCGCGTGACGATCGAAGTCGACGAGTGGCCGCGCGGGGACGGGGCGGTCGACATCGCGCTGACCGTCGAGGACACCGGCATCGGCATTGCGCCGGCTCGGATCGACGAGATCTTCGACCTGTTCGGTCAGGCCGATTCGACGATCGCCCGCCGCTTCGGCGGAACCGGGCTCGGTCTCGCGCTGTGCAAACGCTATGTGGAGATGATGGGTGGGACGATCGCGGTCGACAGCCTGCCTGGCGTGGGCAGTACGTTCCGGGTCACGCTGCCGTTGATGCGTCTGCAGGAGCCGATCGAGCGTCTCGCCTCCGATTATCCGGCCCGTCGCGCGCACGAGAACACACAGACGACGGTTCGCGTGCTGGCGGTAGACGACCATCCATTCAACCGCGAATTGATTGCCGACCAGCTCCATGCGCTTGGTTACGCGTACGACGTGGTCGATGGCGCGCACGCGGCCATCCGGCACTTGCTGGGCCGGCATTGTGACGTTGTGCTGACCGATCTCAACATGCCGGACATGGACGGTTGCATGCTCGCGATGTGCCTGCGCGACAGCCATCCCGGAATGCCGGTGATCGCGATGACCGCGACGCGCGATCAGGCGGAACTGGCGCGCTGTCACGACGCGGGCGTGACGGAAGTCCTCGCGAAGCCGCTGTCGATGTCCGTGCTGGACGACGCGATCCGGCGTCACGTTGGCGGCGCAGGCACCGCATTGCGTCGACAACGGGTGACCGAAGTCGATGTGGTTGCATCGCTGTCGGCCGAGCGGCATGGCGTGCTTGCGCGCGAGTCGCGGCGTCTGCTGGACGAGATGGCAAAGGCGCTCGATGATCGCGTGCTCGAGCGTGTGCGCGGCAATGCGCATGCGATCAAGGGAGCGTTCGCGATGGTCCGGGAAGCGGCAGTCGTGGCCGCTTGCTCGGACGTCGAGCAGGCGGCGCGCGAGGCGAATTTCGCTGGCTTGCGGGCTAGGCTCGACCGACTGAATGAGCAGCTGGAGGAAGCGCTGGCGCGAACCGCGGTGTCCGTTGACGGCCAATGAACGCGTCGTCCACCACGACAATTCGAACCTGTTCGATCGAATTCCGTACGGGTCCCGACGACGACCCGCGCGGATGTCGTGAGAATGCAAGATAGTTTTAAAGGTAGTTGAAGGCGGCGTATTGGCAGGCTGATGTGGATCGAGATCACGGATCCGGCGTTCCGATCGCCATTGGTAAATTGGCTTCCCGATGGAAGAGGACTCCATGAACAGAAACGTGCCGGATTCGATTCAGAACAGGCAAAACAACAACGGGATGAACGAGGTGTTCAGTTCATCGGTCGTGATGCGTTCGGTCTCCGACGAGACTGGCGAACACGTTACACCTATCGGTGGCGCGGCGGCGGATGCGTCCATGCCACAGTACCCGGGCGATACGCCGTTGGGCGAGCGCGCGGGCGCTCGCGACAGCGGCACGACGGCCGGCAGCGCATCGGCGGACGGCCAGGGCATGCAAATGCCCGGCGTCGACCCGTCGGGTGCGCCGGGCGAGCCGGCGACGGCCGCACGTGCGCCGGAAGCGACGCCGGACGATTCGTTCGCCGGCCACATTGACGTCACGGCATCGGGTGTCGGCGACGCATTCGGATTTGCGATGCTCGCCGAGGAAGGTGCGCCGCGCGCGGATGCGACCGCGGGTGCGCAGGCGCGCGATCTGCCTGTGTCGATCGACTTCGCTTATGACGAAATCAGCGCGTCGCAGGATGGCGCCGCCGACGGCGCACTGCGAACGGGCGGCACGCCGCGTCTGTCGGGCACGGCGCCGGCCGATACGATCATCGAGTTCTACGACAACGGTGAAGCGATCGGTAGCACGCGCGCCAATGCGCTCGGTCAGTGGACGTTCGAGCCGGGCCAAGCGCTCGCGATCGGCATGCATGCACTGACTGCGTATATCGGCGGCGTACCGGCGAGCGAGCCTTTTTCGCTCGAGGTGGTCGGTCCGGCGGTCAATCCGTTGCTCGCGTCGATCGCGTTCGAGCCGCTCGAGCACCCGTTCGTCGAACTGACGACTGGCCAGCAGGACGCGGGCCATCATGTGGCCCGCATTTATGGCACCGCACCACAGCATGCGGAAATCGACGTGTTCGACAATGGCGTCCTGCTCGGCAGCACGCGTGCAAGCGCCGGTGGGCAGTGGACGCTCGAGACGAGCCAGCCGCTCACGGTCGGCACGCACGCGCTCACAGCGTATATCAACGGCGTGCCGGCGAGCCAGACGCTGGTGGTGGAAACGGACGCACCGACAGCCCTCGCGCAACTGGCGTCGAAGGCGGCGATGCCGGCCGTGATCGAGTTCGCGAACGACGAAACGCTCACGCGGCTCGACGGACAATCGCGCGGCATTCTGGCCGACCATGCTGCACCGCGGCTGGCAGGCAAGGCATCGGCCGGCGCCATGGTCGTGCTGTTCGACGACGATCGCGAGATCGGTCGCGTGCAGGCGGACCTGGAAGGCCACTGGGCGTTCCAGCCCGAGGTGCCGTTCGAACCCGGTATGCATGTGTTGACGGCGGTCGTCGATGGTGTGCCGAGCGAGCCGGTCGCCATCGAAGTGGCGGTGCCGACGGTGCTCGTGCCGATCACGCTTGACGTATCGGCGAACGGTTTGCTGGGTCTGAACGGGCAGCCCTCCGCCGGTGGGCAGATCGACGAAAGCACGCTGCCGCGTCTGAGCGGTCGTGCGCCCGGTCATTCGATCGTCGAGATCTACGATAACGACACGATGATCGGTACCGTGATGGCCGACGAAGACGGCCACTGGGTGTTCGAGTTCGACGGCCCGCTGTCGATCGGCCGGCACGAACTGGTCGTGCAGGTCGCGGGCGCGACGGAGAGCGCGTCGTTCGTGCTGGTCGTCGAGCCGGTCAAGCCGATGCCGGAACTTGGCGTGCTGCCGATCGTCGACGAGCTCGCGCATGAGATCGACCTGGAGGAGGCCGGCGTTCCGTCGAACGGGAAGATGCCGGTGCCCGAACAACAGGTCGGCGTGTTACCGGCACCCGAGATCGGTGTGTTGCCGGACGACGCGCAGATCCTCGTGCCGGGCATGCTGGATCCCGTCACCGGTGAACTGATGCGCGAAGAGCTGCTGCTGGATTTCGACCGGCTTGCGAAACCGTCCGTCAGCATCGATCACGGTTACGACGGCGACGGGTACGCGCAGGCGGCCCTGAACTCCGGCGATGTGACCGACGCGAAGCCTCATCTGATGGGCTATGCGCCGAGTCACGCGACGGTCGAGGTGTTCGACAACGATCTGCTGATCGGTACGTCGATTGCGGACGCCACCGGGCTGTGGCAGTTTTCGCCGGGCGCGCTGTTTGTTGGCGAGCACGTGCTCGTGGCTCGCGCCGAGGGCGTGCCGGACAGCGAACCGTTTCACCTGACGGTGGTTGACCATGTCGGCGATTTGGCGTCGCTCAGCATGCGCGATCTGTTCGCGAACGAGTGGATGCCGATGTTCGCGGACGTGTCGCTGGATGACGTCGCGGTGGTCGAATTGGACGAGGTGGCGGCACGTGCGGCATTCGAGACGACCGATGCAACGGTCGAGGCCGAGTCGTATGGCAACCTGTATGACGTACGCGGCGATTTCCTGCCGGAGCTGGAGCAACACCACGTGTAAGGACGCTTCGAGGGGAAGTGAGTTGGCCCGCACGGCGAATGCCGTGCGGGTCTTTTTTGTGAGGTTGCCAAACGTTGTCGCCGTGATTCGGTCATCATCCGATCGCCATCCAGGGTCGAACCTGGCATCCGGGGCGACGCTTGCCGACATGAGCATCGGATCGGCGCGCGCCGGCAGGCGTGCTGCAGCGGAAACGGACGCTTTTCCGGATTCGTCCCATTCAGTTTCATTCCGGACCTACAGCATCGGCGGTCCGAATTCCTTAAAGTAGAGTTCATCAACCGTTCAGAAACCGACCGCAAGATAGGGCGGATGCACGAACCCGTAACGTGCCGAGTCGCTGGCGTAAGCAGCTCCTCATTCAGTCGGCCCCGCTTCGAGCAATCGAGCGGGGCTTTTTTGCGACGGCGCGAACCACTGTCGACGTGCGATGACCACTTTTCGTACCGGCACGAGATCGGGCTTGATGCGATCCCATGGACCGGATGTTTCGCATCCCGGATCATCCGGAATGGATGCGCCGGCATCGCGGAAAACGCGTTCCGGCGTCGTGCGTTACATCTCATCACGTCAAATGGAAGCAAATCATGTCTGGAGCCTCGTTGGGATTTCCCCCCGCGACGCTGGCGGTGTTCGTTGCACTGGCCGCCGTCGCGTTCGTCGTCGATATGCTGTGCCATCGCAGCGACCGGCCGGTCCCGCTCGGCAAGGCCGTGTTCTGGTCGATCGCCTGGATCGCGGTGTCGTTGGGTTTTGCCGGCTATCTGTATGTCGCGCACGGTTTCGAGGTCGCAAGCCTGTTCGTGACCGGCTACGCGCTCGAGAAAGTGTTGAGCATCGACAACCTGTTCGTGTTCATGGCGATTTTCGCGTGGTTCAAGATTCCGGACGGCATGCGTCACCGCGTGCTGTACTGGGGCATCGTCGGCGCGATCGTCTTCCGTCTCGTGTTTGTCGCGATCGGCACCGGGCTGCTGGCGCTGGGCCCGTGGGTGGAAATCGTGTTCGCCGCGATCGTCGCATGGACGGCCGTGATGATGCTCAGAAGCAGTGGTGACGACGACAAGGAGGAGGACTATTCGACGCACATTGCCTATCGCTTGACGCACAAGCTTTTCCCGGTGTGGCCAAAGCTGTGGGGCAATCGCTTCTTCGTGCGCCGCTCGGAAATCGCGCGCGATCCGGCGGAAGCGGAAAGCGGTGCGCTGAAACTCGCATCCAAAGGTGCGCTGTTCGCCACACCGTTGTTCTTGTGTCTTGTCGTGGCGGAAGTGTCGGACGTCCTGTTTGCGTTCGATTCCGTGCCGGCGGTGATCGCCGTCAGCCGCGAACCGCTGATCGTGTATTCAGCGATGCTGTTTGCGATCCTGGGCCTGCGAACCATGTATTTCGTGCTGGAAGCATTGAAGCGCTATCTGGTCCATCTGGAGAAGGCGGTCGTGGCGTTGCTGTTCTTTGTGGCGGCCAAGCTGGCACTAAACGCGACCGATCACATCTTCGGCCATGGCTTCGGCATTGCGCCCGCGACGAGCCTGATTGTCGTGATCGCAGTGCTGGCAATCGGTATCGCGGCGAGCCTGATCTTTCCGGGGGAGCGGACGCCGGCCGACGCCGGTGATCCGGATACCCGTGCGTGAGGTCGGATGACGGGCGGTGAAGCGGGGGCCGGTGTTGTTTGCCGGCCTCGATGTGCGTGGGTGTTCGCGAACGAACGATCGGGAATCGACGGCCCGGTATCCGGGAGGAGGCGATTGTCCGACGAGGGCGATGCCATGACCCATCAGATAAAGCGCAGCGGACATGTCATCGGGCTCCTCCTAATGCGCGTTGTGCAGTTGCAAAAAATTCGACTGGCATGGATCGACGTTTCACGGAGGAAGGTGTATTGGCAACCATCTAGGATATGCTGCACGGCGTCAATTTTCGCAAGCCCTTTACTTCGAAAATGTGTCGGAAATGAGATTCAGATTCACGCGAATCCGGTCTCATGGCCGTTTGATCGTTGATGAAAACCGGCGGGGGAAAAAATCGGCTGGCGCGCGTATAAAATTTAGTATTCAATGACGTTCAATGGTTTGCGCAACGAAATATCTCGGGACGGTCGCCCTATTGCCTGACGCGGGTGTGTCGTGCCAGTGTGCCCGACGCCGTTATCGAGCCGTGCGACGCGGTGCGGTGCGTTCGGCCCGTGTGACGGTGCAACGATGAAGGGCGTTGCATCGTCGATGAATGATGTGTGCGCCGGTCTGTCGAGCGGCAATGTTTAATGGCTTGCCGCGCTTTGGATCATGCGCCGTTCGGAGTTGAGGGGCTGCGGGAAGACGTAACGATATCGACTTCCTGTTATCGATGATGATTTCATGCCGGGAGTGTGGCGATGATCCTGGGTATTGTGAAAGTGATCGATTTTGCCTTTGGCGCTATTGAGTGCGCGAAAGCCTTATTTAATTGTATTGGGATTAAGAGCAATGCTTGCGCTGTTGAGCATGATCGGCAAGTTGGTTCTGGATCTCCGATCCGCGGGTTGAAATTCTCCGGTGTCGTATGTGCCTTCTTGGTGCTGTGTGGTGGGACAGCTGCTGCAACGGCGGAGCCGGGGAAATTGATGCGCATCGAAGGCGTATCTGGTCATCAGAGAATTGCGCGCGTATCAGATCAATATATTCGGTCATTGGAGAAGGATGGCTTCAGGCCTGTACTCGTCAATATCGATCCGAGTGTCATCTCGGATCGCAGCCAGGATATAGAAATAGATTTGGGGGAAGGAAAGACGGTCACGGCGAGAAAGCAGCGATATAGTGTCGAGCCGGATGGCATCTCGGCGTGGGACGGTGAGGTTCAGGTCAAGCGCAACATGAAGTGGCGATCGACAAATGAAGTTCCCGTCGACGCGCTCAATGAGGTGACACTGATTCGACATGGGAATAACGTGGCGGGTTTGATCCGCACCGATCGTTCGCTTTACCAGATCGCGCCGGTGGGAGACGGCGAACATGCGATTTTTCAGGTCACGCCCGGCGAGGAATTTCACGACGATGACGATATTCCTGCAGTCGCGTCGGAACCGAACGCAGTGGTACCTCGAAATCTGCGAAGTTCACACAGCACGATTCGAGTCATGACAGTAATCACGAATCAGGTTCGCGAGAAATGGGCGGATGTCGACGCGAACGTGGCCCTGGCGATTCAATTGGCCAACGATGCAAATGTCAACAGTCATGTCAATATCACGTTCGAAAATGCCGGAATATTCAACGCGAATTACAACGAGAGTGGAACGTACTCCGAGATGTTGGCAAAAATCAGAAATATCGCCGACGCTCAGCTTGGAGGCCCGGTGCACGCATTCCGCGAGGCTCATCGGGCTGATCTGGTTGTCATGTTGGCTGCGAGCAGTGTATCGAACGGCACTGCCTATAACAATGCGACAAAGACTTCGGCATTCTCGGTGGTTCGGGATTCGTACGCGATCGCGCAATATACGTTCGCTCACGAGATGGCGCACAACATAGGGGCGAGCCATGATCTCGAGCAGTATATCGGCAAAGAACCGAAAGTGCCAACCTATGTTCATGGATTCAAGCTGCCTGGTCGGTGGCGAACGATCATGTCCTATGATTGCAAGCCTGCCTGCCCGAGAGTGTTGTATTGGTCGAATCCGGACCAAACGTATGAGGGTGTGCGAATGGGTTCGGCGCAATTCGAGAATGTTGCACGGAGACTCAATGAAAGGCGCGAGATTGTCGCCGCATTTTACCCGCCGCCGGTGCAAGCCACACCCCCAACGGTCGTCGCAACGATATCGCCAACCGCGATTGACGGGGCTGGGTCGGTCACGCTAGATGCGTCTCGATCGACCGATACGTCGGGCGGAACATTGCGGTTTGCATGGAGTCAGTTCAGCGGATTGCCCGCGCTAGCCATTGACGACAGCGACAAGGCTCGGGCCGTCGTGCATATCCCCGGGGTTGACGAGCCGACCGTTTATACGTTCAAAGTGGTGGTGACGAATGACGCCGGTCTTTCCGAAAGCAAGCAAGTCAAGGTCGAGGCACACCCATCCCGTGAGCCGATCACGGCGACCCTCACGGTACCTGCTCAGGTGCGCAGCGGCGAGCCGGTTCCTGTGCAG